>SKKJ01000357.1 GCA_007121575.1 Natronomonas sp. | reverse complement strand
TTTCCCCATCCGTCGAAGTTCCAACCAGTTTTGAACCGCTTCTTCGAGCGCCCCACGAGCGGCGGCGACTGGATCCAACCTCGCCGCGGATCCAGCGGCAAACTGGGGCCACGTCTCCGCACGGTGGACGAACGCGGCGACGACGGGAACGTCGATGTCCTGGGTGAGTAACAGCACTGTCGTCGAGAGCCCTTCACTTTTCGCACGGTTGGCGAGCGTCTGAAAGGCGTCATCAGCGACTGAAAGACCCATCGGCTCGTACGTCGAATACCACGCTAACATCGTGGCATCGCGCTCGACGACCTCGTAAAGCCCAGAACAGATGGCCTCAATGCCGCTGTTGCCGAGGCCTAATCCCGTTGTGATCGACGGCCGAATCGCTTGTTCGGCCGGTGGAAAGACGACGAGTTCTGCGGGGACGTGTACCGTCTCTCCCGTTCGGAGGTTTTCCGCCGTGCACCAATGCTCTACACCGTTCGAGACAGCTCCCTCTGGGCGGACAAATCGTTTCAAATCGATCGGGGCAGCAGGTGCAGTAAAGAAATCCGAAGTTCGATAGATGGCGGCGCTGTATCGTTCTAGCGCCTCACCGAGCGCCTTCATAAAGGCGGGATCCCAATCGATTCCGACACCAGCCGCGTGATCCGGTGCATTTCCGTCCGAGAATGGAGTATCGGCAAGCGATGCCAAATAATAAGGCACCGGAAACGACTCTACTTCGCCGATTGACGAAATCGGCCCGACACGCGTATCGAAGGCGACTTCTGCCAGCGAAATCGACTCTTCTAGTGGTCGCGAATCGTCCGTCCGACGAAGTTGGTCGCGGTTGGCCGTGCGTTCTGCACAGTCGCAGTACGGAACCGGAAGAACCTGCCGGTTCGTGTACGGGAGTTCGATGACACCGCCGAATAAGCTGGTTGTTTTCCCATTGAGGAACGTCGTGACCTCATGGCCAGCGATCGCTCCCGCGAGACGGGCGGTTGATGTCTCGCACTTGTCGGCCCCACTCTCTGGACCACCTGCTTCGACCCGTTTACAAAGGCAGTCATAACACGCGCTACCGGGCCGATATCCAGAGATTGCGGCATCAACACCATCAACCGCGATGCCGCCGACCCCGCCAAGTTCAACGCAAACGAGGGCGGTTTCGGTCCGTCTCGCGATATCTGTCGCTCGATTCAACGCCGTTGATCCGACGCGCTTAGTGACAATCCCGATATCGACATGCTCAACGGCTTCGATATCGACCGTCGTTGTCTCCACGTCGATGTCGCTGAGAGCGGCATCGATCGCTTTCGTACTGACTTCGTTTCCGCACAGTCCGACGGTTGTCACCGTTCCTCACCGATCGATGAATCCTGAAACTGGAGTCTCGTCATACGTTCTACTCCACAAGGGAGGGATAAAAAGCGTTGGAGGAACACACAGACCGGTGGACGAAGACTCCTCGAAGAAATCCGATCGTTATGAATCGAGTATCGAACGAGCAATCGAGACGAGTTCCTCAGCAGTGGCGTCTTTGGGTCGCCCGTCGGCCAGTTTTAATCGAAGTCGAGGGCGACCAACGTCGATCGGTACCTTTTCTGTATCTATCAATCCGGATTCTTCTAACTGAGTTTTTGTCCGTGAAAACGTGGCCTTCGATGCGATCCCGACATCTTCACCCCATTTGGAGATGTCATATAACAACGCATCGTTCTTTGCTGCGATCAAAAGTGCGAGCATTACTTCGTCGATCGGGTCTTCAATCCCATCCGCCGTCTCGAACGAGGACAGCGCGGCGTCGAAATCTTCCGCGGTGCTCGCTCCGAGTTGAGTTTTAAGCGTCTCCCGTATCCGTGCAAGCGACGGTGTACGCAGCGTGTATATCTCAGCAGCCTCCCACGCGTTTTGAAATCGATCGTTCGCACGTTGTATAAATTCCTCGTCGTCGGTTGTCAATCCGGCAACACGATCTCCGGCGCGGACGACCGATACGAGAGAGTCTGCAGTGAGCAATAGCGTGTTCGATTCGTTGGTATCGACGCGGATCTCGAGTCTACCTGCCTCGATATGATCGGCAGCACGGCCTGCGGTGAGGAAATTACGCATGACGTCTTTGAGTGTGTCAGGGGCACCGAGCAAACGGACGTTCGGTGTGTTGTCATCCAGCTCCTCGATCAGCGCGTTGACTGTCACAGCGTCCGGAGCGATTACGAGTAGGCTGTCGTCTGCTGAATCGAGGGCCTCACGGAGTACGTCCGCCACGGTGCGCTCCATGACATTTGATATCATCAGCTTATGTACAACTAAGTACGTGAGTGTATTTAATATTAGCGGCAATGTTCCCGTAAAACAACTCGTTGTTGGACATTCGTCCGGAATTTGTCGAAAGTATATCGACATTCCTCGCTCTGTATGGGTACTCCGCCGCGATACTCGAACGGTACAGTCATCGTGAGCATCGCTGAAGCGCATCGTTTTACCCGACTGAGAACCGGAATCGGCCAAGAGTGGTCAGCTACCGGAAACCACGGGCTGGTCAACAGGATCTCTTTCAGTACACAGTACGAGAGTATCCCCTTCTCGGTCTCCGCGAACGGGTAGCTTCTTGTTTCGGCGCTTCCCACGTTCGATATATGAAATACGAGCAGGTCCGAAGCACCGACCCAGCAGTCGCCGATGCCCTCGTCGGCGAGCGTGAACGTCAAGAGAACACACTCGCGATGATCGCCTCGGAGAACCACGTTTCCGAGGCCGTACTCGAAGCACAGAGTTCCGAGTTGACGAACAAATACGCGGAAGGATACCCTTACGAGCGGTACTACGCCGGCTGTGAGTACGCCGATGAGATCGAATCGCTCGCCATCGAGCGCGCGAAGGAGCTCTGGGGCGCAGAACACGTCAACGTTCAACCGCACTCTGGCACGCAGGCGAACATGGGAGTCTATCTCGCGATGCTCGAACCGGGCGATAAAATCCTCTCACTCGAACTCGAACACGGTGGGCATCTCAGTCACGGCCATCCCGCGAACTTTACCGGAAAGACCTACAAAGTAGAACAGTACGAAATCGATCCGGAAACCGGTTACATCGATTACGATGATCTTCGCGAACAGGCAGAAGCGTTCGATCCGGATATCATCGTTTCGGGATACTCCGCGTATCCACGCGAGGTAGACTTCGAACGAGTTCAAGAAGCCGCCGACGCGACCGACGCCTACCACCTCGCCGACATCGCACACATCACCGGGCTTGTCGCCGCCGGTGTACACGAATCACCGGTCGGTATTGCGGATTTCGTCACCGGATCGACACACAAGACGATCCGGGCCGGCCGCGGTGGGATCATCATGTGCGACGAAGCGTATGCAGACGCGATCGACGCCGCAGTTTTCCCCGGTGCACAGGGCGGGCCGCTCATGCACAATATCGCGGGCAAAGCGGTCGGTTTCGGCGAAGCGCTTTCACCCGACTTCAAAAAGTACGCTCAACAGATACTCGACAACGCGGTGGCCCTCGGTGACCGGCTTCAAGAACACGGGTTTTCGCTCGTTTCGGGCGGAACCGACACGCATCTCGTATTGATCGATCTACGCGATTCCCATCCGGATACGAGCGGCACGGTCGCAGAAGAAGCTCTAGAAGAGGTTGGAATCGTACTCAACAAAAACACCGTTCCCGGCGAAACCCGATCACCGTTTAATCCGTCGGGGATCCGAGCGGGAACACCGGCGCTCACGACCCGTGGCTTTGACGAAGCGGCTTGTGAACAGGTCGCAGACATCATCTACCGAGTCGTCGACAACCCCGACGACGAGGATATCAAGGCCGAAGCCGCGTCCGAAGTCGATGAGCTCTGTACGGAGTACCCGCTGTACGATCGCGAAGGGTCACTCGTCGACTTCGAGTAATCGGACTTCGGCGGCGAAACAGGCCTACAAGTACTTTCATCACAGTTCGTTCGACGCACACACTCGACGGCTCTTTATATGTTATCGAATCGAATCAGCCGTTATGAGTACCTTTGTAGTCATCGGCGGGGATGCGGCCGGCATGTCGGCCGCGAGTAAAGCGAAACGAGACGATCCGGATCTCGATGTCGTCGTCTTCGAGAAAGGCGAGTGGGTATCGTACGGCGCATGTGGATTACCCTACTACATCAAAGGCGAGATCCAGACGCTCGATGAACTCGTGTCCGTCACGCCCAAGGAGTTTCGCGAGGAGCGAGATATCGATCTCCGCACGGGCCACGAAGTCATTGCGATCGACCCGACCAACCGGATGGTCGTTGCCAAAAGCGATACCGGTGAGACACAACAGCCGTACGATTCCCTTTTAATCGCGACCGGTGCCAGGTCGATGATCCCCTCCATCGACGGCGTGGATCTCGAGGGCGTCTACACGCTCGGATCGATGACCGACGGAAAAGAACTTCGAGATTTCGTGGCCCGCTCACGAGAGAGCAGTCCGATCGAGCAACCTGACCGGGGTCCAGCATGTCACTTCTTAGAATCCTGTTCTGGGGCGGTTGCCGTCGTCGGTGGTGGATATATCGGTGTTGAAATGGCCGAAGCACTCGCAGCGAATGACTTCGAGGTGCATATGTTTCAGCGTGGGTCGCACGTTCTCAAGGGATTCAGCGAGGCAACGAGCGACGCTGTTGCGGAACATCTCAGAGAACAAGACGTAGCGCTGTATCTCGATGCTGAGGTCCGATCATTCGACGGCGACGAATCCGTTGAAGCGGTTCGGACAGCCGATGATCGAATCGAAGTCGAGATGGTGCTTCTCGGAACCGGCGTCCGTCCCCGAACGGCTCTCGCAGAGGATGCGGGTATCGACCTCGGGCCAACCGGTGCGATCAGCACTGATCGATATCGCGAAACGAACCGACCTAATATCTATGCTGCCGGTGACTGTGCCGAAGTCGAACATGTCGTCACCGGCGAACCGACCTACGTTCCGCTCGCGTTAACCGCGAACAGGCACGGACGGGCAATCGGACAGACCGTCGCAGGCACCCCGACCGAAGGCGGCGCAATCGCCGGCACAGCAGCGGTCAAAGCGTTCGATATCGAGGCGGCACGGTCCGGCATACTCGACCACGAAACCGCCCGGGATGCCGGATTCGATCCGATCACCGAAACCATCGAGGCGAAATCGCGGGCAGGGTACTATCCAGAAGGTGGGACGGTTCGGGTCACGCTCTCCGCCGACCGTGACTCCGGCCGAGTGCTCGGCGGCAGCCTCGTCAGCGAATACGGTGAGGGGGCGGTTCACCGGAGCCATGCGCTCGTGGGTGCGATCACCGAAGGGACGACGGTTCGCGAACTTTCGAACTACGATCTAGCGTACGCGCCGCCGTTCAATACCACGTGGGATCCGATACTGACGGCTGCGAAAGTGCTCGGAGGAAAGATATGAGCACAATCATGCTCAAAAGAGACCAATATCGAATCAAAAGAAGCACGAACCCGAATCATTGATACGTTCTGCGCACGGTCGATCCGATAATGACAACACGCATCGACGGCGATGCCGTCGCCGCCGACATTCGCGATTCGCTCGCACAAAGCATCGAAACGTTACGAGAAAACGACGTTACGCCGGGGCTTGCCACGGTGTTAATGAGCGACGACCCAGCGAGTGAGACATACGTCTCGATGAAGCAGCG
>SKKJ01000035.1 GCA_007121575.1 Natronomonas sp. | reverse complement strand
GATGTTCGAGAGCGAAGACCACGCCGAAGGCGTTGCAGCGTTCCAAGAAGGCCGAGATCCCGATTTCAGCGGCCGATAGACGGACCCTTTTCTTTCAGAACGGGTTTTGTCTGACTCGTTCGGGAAGGCAGGTTTCACCCGGACGGGCGGCGACGAACCGCTGTGGAAGCGGCTTTCCGTCGAAATGATCATCGATGAGCCCGGCGAGCGTTTCGACGATTCCCGAACGGGCGCGAATCGACGAGCCCGCGATGTGTGGCGTGGTCACCACTTGATCGAACGCGAGTAACGGCGAATCGGCCGGGAGCGGCTCTTCTTCGAACACGTCTAGCCCGGCCCCCGCGATCGACCCGGATTCGAGCGCATCGAGGAGCGCATCGGTTTCGACGATCGGTCCGCGGGTCGCGTTGACGAGCACGGCGTGGGACGGAAGTCGATCGAGCGCTGCTTCGTCGATCATTCCGCGGGTTTCCTCGGTCAGCTCGGCCGCGATAATCAACGAATCTACGGATTCCAAAAGCGTCTCGAGATCGACCAACTCTGCGCCGGTCAGGTTCGTATCGATCCGGTGTACATACGGGTCGTACGCGAGGATGTCCACATCGAAGCCACCGAGCAGTCGCGCGATGCGGCTTCCGATGTTTCCGAAGCCGATAATGCCACAGGTCGTCTCCGTCACCGGCGTTGCGCTCGGAACTTCATCTCTCCATTTCCCGTTTTCGAGCGCGAGTCGTCCCGGCCGAACGTTTCGGTGGACCGCGAGCAAAAGCGTAACGGCGTGTTCGGCGACGGACAGCGCGTTCATCCCCGGCGTGTACACGACGGTCGTTCCGAGTTCGGCTGCCGCCTCCAGATCGACGTTGTCGATACCGGTCCCGACTTTCGCAACCATCGGCAATCCTGTCTCTTCGAGCACGCGACGAGTTACTGGTAGCCGGGACGTCGTGACGAGCACGTCAACGTCTTCGAGTGCCTCGATTACGATGTCCTCGTCAGCTTCGATATCCGTTTGCACCGATGCGTCCCGATCGAGTGCGTCGAACAAGACGTCCTTTGGCTTTACATCCTGATCGATCAGCACGGAGAGTGTGTCGCTCATTGTCGTCCAAGACCATAGCACACGGCGGTTAAAATCCCTCCGGCTTTCGGTGGGACAGTCGCTTCGGAACGTTGACCACCACTCCGAGCCGAGCATTCGGTATGCTCGATCGCATTCGATGGTTTCTCCGAGAAGCATGGCCACTGCTTGGATCCATCTATCTCCTTTACTTAGCCCTACAGCCGCCACCGGTTCGATACGTCGGCGTCGGTGGTCTCCTCATCGTTACGCCGCTGTTGATCGGCTGGGCGGTAGGCCGCCTGTTCGGCATCGGGCCGTGGGCGGATGCCGACGCCTCAGATTAAGGTTTGTGCGTGAAAATGAACGCCCGATCGTCTTCGACGCCGACACAGAGATCCAGCTGTTTCGAGAGATTGAGGCTGGTCGGGTTCTGCTTACAGACGACGAGGTCGTCGAACGGTTTCTCACACGCCGGACAGGCGACTGAAACGGTGTTTTGATACGTTTTGATCGCTGGGTTCTCCTCGCGTGGTGTCAAAGACGCAACGAGTTCGTCAGTATCGATGTCCATACCGACTACACAGAGGCATCCCTCTTCAATCTCGCGGGTCTATAACGAACGATGCAGTACATTTCTGTCGTTTCGTGTTGGCTCGGATTGAAATTGCAGTTGTGGTGAACGATCCGCTGAGAATCGAACACTGAGTCGAACAAGAGCTTCATAAGCGGATCTGAAGTATCCTTAACGAATGAGTAACCGCGGTGTCTCTAGTCCTGTCGGAGTGATCCTTCTGCTCGGGATCACCGCAATGGCTGTCGTCGCGCTTCTTTTGGTCGGTGGGACCGCGCTCAGCGACACGCGCGCGGACGCGGAACGATCGCAGACCGAGAACGCGATGGCGCAGTTCAGTTCGAAAGCCAGCCTCGTTGGACTCGGCGAATCGGGCCATCAACAGTTCGCTATGGGGCGGCTGTCAACCGGTGAGCTGGCGGTCGATCCGAACGCGGGGAACGTCACCCTCTTGATCAACCGGACCGGTCAATCGGAACCGGAAGAAATCGAGAACGCATCTCTCGGTGCGATTGTATACCGTTCCGGTGATACTGAGATCGCCTACCAGGGCGGGGGCGTCTGGGAGTATCGCGGCGGATCGAGTAGCATGATCTCGCCCCCGGAATATCACTACCGCCTTGAAACGCTCACGTTTCCGATCATCACGGTGTCCGGAAACGGCCACGCGAACGGCGACGTCCGTGGCACCGTTCGTCGAGGGTCCGAACCCCTTCCGTGGTATCCCGTTCATGGTGACGATGACCGATCGAATCCGCTTGAAGACGGAACGGTTCTCGTCCGCATCGAAAGCCGATACTGTTCCGGTTGGGAGACGTTTTTCAGACAGCGTTCACAGGGGGTTTTAGAAGAAACCTGCGATGAAAACGATACGATAGAAGTCGATCTCACCGTTCCGTTCCAGATCGAATCGGACAAGCCACTCAAGGCGAAGGCGATCGACCCGGGAACGGGGAACACCGACATTCCCGACGAATGGGAAGAAGACGTGATCGCTCCATCGGTCAGCTCCTCCGTTGAGAGCCGAATTCAACAGTGTGCAGACGACGGTTGTGACTCGATTCCAGAAAACGAAGAAGACGAGATCACCGAGGGAACGTACAATGAGTCCGATGGCTACACGCTCGGCGAGCGGACGTTCAATACGACGGATGGCGATATCACCGTGATCATCGACGGAGATCTCAACCTCGATGGGGATCTCGATATCGATTTCGATGGGGATCCCGAGGAATCGGGAAGTGTCACGTTTTACGTCCGTGGTAACGTCGATGCACAACCGCGCGAGTACAATACCGGCGGTTTGGCCGACAAACTCGCGATCTTGGTTCACAGCGACGCTGAATCGGTCGTTCTTCGAGGGAACACCCAATACACTGGCATAATTTACGCACCCGGTTCGCGAGTCGATGTGAACGGGAATGCCCATGTCAAGGGGGTGGTCATCGGTGAGCTCGTCGACATCAGTGGCCAACCGCCAGACTTCGAGTCGGCAGACGAACTCGACGAGTATCAGATCGTTACTGGAGAGAGTTCGCTGACGTACCTTCACGTCTCGGAGAATCCGATTACCGTCGAACTCGATTGAGTTCCTTACTCAGCAAACCTCAGCCGAACCCGAAACCGCGGTGCGTGGATCTCCTCGGCGTCAATCTCTCCGGTAACGATTCCTGCCGACTCTTCGTGTACGACGTTCCCAATCCCGTCCTGCTCTTCGAAGTACCGAGCCCACGCGTCGCTTCGCGGTGATTCGACGCTGATCGTATACGTCTGTCCGGGCTCGGAGAATGCACTCGGAACCGTCGTGTTCATCGGTCGTGCAGTGCTCGTAATTCGAACCGTACCGCTCGTTGAGACCGTTTCCGGTCCCGTCGTTCGAAACGTATCTACAAGCGGAAACATTGCCGTCTCTGCACCCATATAGAACGGCGGTTCTCGAAGCATGACCGCTGATGAAGGCTCCGAACGAATCACCGATCCGGCGACGTACACGATCTCCGTCTCGCCATCGGCGTAAACGAACGGACGCGGCGTTACCGTCACGTTCGTCCCTTCTTCGTCTTGCACGGCGATGGTGATCGAGATCGAATCACCGTGATAAATCTCTCCGCCGGCGAGTCGCATCTCGGTCGCCCTGCTCGGTGCGCCTTCTCGATAGATATCCTCTACGTTCGTCGCGAACACGTCGAACGCCCGTTCGATGTTGCCGATCCGCTCTGCGCTTTGTCGATCATCGAGCGTGCTGAAACCCACCGTCGTGACCACACCGACCGTCGCGATAATGAGCGAGAACACCAGCACATACCCGACCACATCGCTCACAGCGCGATCGTTCATCTCGCCGTCACCACCAACTGCCCGCTTTCGTGCTCGATTCGAACGGGACCACCGCTAACGGTCTCTTCTCGCAGATCCGTCTGGAGTCGCACCGGTACCGTTACTGTCACATCGGGTGATGTCGTTCGAAGCGTGATCAGCCACCGGTCGCTGTCTTCTTCCAGTGCGATCGTGTATCCGCCTCCGGCCGTTCGTTGAGGGAGGTCGCTTCGGATCGCAAGGGATGACACATCGCCTGCGCGCACGAGTCGGTCGGCGCTCGAAAGCTCGTCGGCGAGTTGATGACCGATCACCGCCAACTCGTCTGCCGTCGTCTGTTGTGTTTGGCTCTCGATGAGCCCGCTGCCGGCGATGAGCAGCCCCGAGATCAACATGGCGGCAACGGCGAAGTTCAACACGTATCCGACCGTTACCGAAACGGCTCTCTCGTCGTCACGCATCGGGCTCACCTGGTGCGATTTGCACGGTCGTACCGTATCGGAGATCCGGCGTGTCGATGCGAAGACCAACAGCAACGCGATAGATCGTGTCGATTGTTTCTCCCGGGAGTCCGGTCTGTTGGCCGCTCGGACGGATCGTCAGTTCATAGGTTCCACCGCCGTTCGTCCCGTCTTCGAGACTGATCTGGCTCTCGTCGTCGAGTGTCGGCCAGCCGAATCGGCATGGTTCGCCGTCGAAACGCTCCCCAGTGACATCGAATCGCACGGTTTCTGCGACGTCTGTGGTGCATTCGATTCCTTCAACACCTCCGCGGACTATCAGTTCATCTTCGGTTTTGTTAACTTCGACTTCCGTCCCGTTAATATCGATTCGGAACGGTTCGTTCCTGGTCATATTTCCCGTGTCGAGTTCGATCACAAACTGACGCACAGCGCTGGCGTTCGCGCTCCACTCTTCGAAGTCCTCAACGCTTGATTCGCGTATCAATAGTCCATCTTCGAACGTCATTCCCTCAGTGTCGATCGCCGTGGTAGCACCGCGGCGGAGGTGATTTTGTGCATAAATCCTCGAGATATCTTCGCTCCCGTCTCTGATCGAATCGCGAATCTCCGTACGGTTTTCGTGCGCGTCGTTGGCGTTTTCTGCATCGAGCAATTCGCCGACCGCACCGACGACACTCGCCTGATATTCGAGTGCTTCACCCGCCGAATCGCCGCCACGGGTCGCCACGTTGTCGGTGTAGATCGCGGCGTTGACGAGGAGGGCGAGCGCCACAAATACGACCGCAAGCAAGATCCCAGCGACCAAGAGTAGCTGCCCGCGATCGTTCATTTCCTCCATACGGTCACCTCCACTTCGACGACGTTGTACAGCTGGCTATCGCTGCCGCTGCTTACATCTGGTGCGTAGAACTCATTACTGACGTTCTCAAGCGTTTTGTTTTCCGATCCACTGAGCTGTGAATGTCGGTAAAGCCCTACCGATCGAGCCGCCGTAACCGCGTTATCGCTCGGTTCTCCCATCCGTATCATTGGCTCGACGTCCGTCCCGTTCCCAGTCGAATATCGGACGTTCACGTTAAATGCGACCTGCCGCTGTGAGAACGTTTGTTCGAGCGCTGTGCCGAATGCGTTCGGTGGCCCCCGCGAGTAGAACCCTCGTTGCGGAGCACCTTCGAAGGTTTCGTTAGCGGGATCCCAATACAGGACTGCCTCGGTGAGTGAGCCGTTTTCCGCCGCCGTCGCGAGCAG
>SKKJ01000098.1 GCA_007121575.1 Natronomonas sp. | reverse complement strand
TAGGCAAACGTCGTCCAGCACGATCGGCTGCACGCTATCTGTTTGGAGACGGAAAGGGAAAGTCACCACTCTCGATCTGTCTCAAACGTCCTCACGACGCGACGGGCGGTATCCGTTAACAGGTCGACATCGTCGGTGAAGACTTCGACTGCCACCGTTCCGGCGAACGAGTCGAGCTGTTTCGAAAGCTGGTCGTAGTCGATTTCACCGGCACCGACGGGGATGTGCGTATCACCTCGCGTCCGTGCGTCATGGACGTGAAGATGTGAGACGAGCTCTCCGTACTCCCGCAGAAATCGTTTGATCCCCTCGTTTCCGGATTCCATATACGCGTGGCCGACATCGAAACAGATCGGTGCGTCCACCTCCGTCGCGATGTCTCCGAGCACGGACAGCGGGAGCCCGCGCTTTTGATGCCCGACATTTTCCACGACGACTTCGATATCTTCATCGCGTCCGGCCTGGACGATGTCGGCGAGTTGGGAGGCGAATGTCGGGCGAAGCGACGTGTCGCTCGGATTGCGAACGGTTCCGTGGAGCACTGCTTTCCGGGCTCCGACGCTGCCACCCCACGAGAGCAACTGACGCTGGTAGTCCACGATCGCGTCGTTGATCTTGGGCACGGGCGTCGCGACCTCTTGTTTAAACGGTAGATGGACGTCGAGCGCGAGGTCAAGTTCGTCACAGACTGCCCGCAATCGCGCGTCGTCGATTCGTTCGGGAATATCAGCCGCTTCCGCCAGACCGAACTCGACGAAATCGAACCCCGTCGCCGTCGCTTCGAGCCGCTCTATCGAGTCTCCGACAGTGAGTCCAACTTCCATCGCTGAGACGCGGTCTAGATCCATACCAGTATGTGTGGTTGGCAGCCTTACAAAACAACTCCCGCTACCTGTCGACGGGTCACATCCACTATTTTCGTCGTCGGGATCTGAGCGACGATAGGCGAGAAAACCTGGAGTTCCGAGACTCGATCTCGGGTGTGAAGACGCGCAACACATACGCTTTTTTCAGCTCACGACGAACACGGCGTATGGGAGATCGAGCGTGCTATCGGACGCTCTGCCCGAAATGCGACCTCCAAGTGACGGTTCTCGACGACGAATGCCCGGAGTGTGGGCATCGGTTCGTTTCCGTTTCCGGCCACACATAGTTTCTCTGTCAGATGGTGCGTGAAACTTTGGGGACAGAGGGCGTACGCCGACGTGTGACGGACCAGAACAAGAACGCAGACGACGCGGAGGCGTCCGAAGAATCCGAACACGAAAAAGCGGAGTTCGAGCTGGAAGGTTTGATGTCCCGCGGGGAGGGAGCGACCATCCTCCGACGCCTCGCCGACGGCGTCGAGAGCGGATCGGTGGACCTCGGCAGTGATGAGGGATCGGTGCGGATTCCCGAACAAGTCGAGGTAGAGCTCGAGTACGAAGAAGAATATGACGAGGCCGAACTGGAGATCGAACTAGAGTGGCAATTAGTCGATGGTGAGGCGGCTCCGGCTTCGAAGGACGACGAGGACGAAGGTGACGAAACGGGGGAGATGACGTGAGCGCGGGCGAAGAGAGGGGCGACGAGCAGTAGCGCAACCGTCACCACTGCTGACGATGAGATCATTGAAACGGCGGCTTGAAATCCCGGAGCGCATCCGTAGGTCTCGTACAGAGTATAGTACGGACACTCGTCCTCGCCGGTAGAGTGAGTGTGACACCGATACGGCGGTCGTTTAGAGGGGCTGACGGCGTTGAGTGAGACGTATCGGGCGAGTTACCCGAGGTAGGTTGCGAACTACAATCACGGAGCCGCACGTTCGGCTCTCATGAGTGATCGAGATCACCCTCGGTTTCGGATGTGTGTCCGTTTCCCCGTTTACCTCGCGATCGCGACCGTCATCGTGCTGGCACTCACCGGTGCCGTCGCGCCAGTGGCGGCCGATGTGGGTGCGCCGACATCCGAGATAAATACAGCTACACCAGCGCTCAGCGCGAACACACCGGGAACCGATGCTGAGACTCCAGCGGTCGATGATCCATCGGCCGTCACGATCACGGTGGGAGCCTCTGGCTCGGCCAGTGCGCCGCCGGACCTGGCCGTGATCGATGTGGCCGTTGAGGCGTCTGCGAGTTCTGCGGACGCGGCTCGCGCGGCGGTCGCCGACAACGTGACCGAGATGCGTGCGGCGCTCGCTGCGGCCAACGTCTCCGACGAGCAGATCCGAACGACGTACTTCGTGATATACCCCGAGCGCGACACGGAACGCGCTGATAGCGACACCGAGACGATCACCTATCGCGCCGTCCACGGATTCGCGATCCGGGTTCCCGTCGACGATGCCGGATCGGTCGTCGACGCG
The DNA here is from genome assembly GCA_007121575.1 of Natronomonas sp. Lineage (GTDB taxonomy): Archaea > Halobacteriota > Halobacteria > Halobacteriales > Haloarculaceae > Natronomonas. Next base: position 3,316 of record SKKJ01000098.1, on the reverse strand, counting down.
GCGATCGCCGGCGGTGCCACGCGAATCAACTGGGTTCGGTTCACGCTTTCGGAAGAAACGAGTCGTGAGCTCCGAAACGAGGCGCTCGCGGGCGCTCTCGACAACGCACGCGCTGACGCCGATGTGATCGCCGATGAGACCGGTGTCGAGATCGATGCCGTAACCGCAGTTGAGACGGCCGACGGGGGATTCATCCCGGTGTTCGAGGCGGCCGAACACGATTCGGAGGGCGAAACGATATTCGACCCAGGACCGGTGACCGTGACCGCGTACGTCACGGTGACGTATACGGCGAGCTAAGCTCTGAGACGGCGTACGGTAGCGTACACCGAGCGTGGACGGCAGTAGTCTCGTCGCCGATGAACACGCAACGGCGCGGCCGGGTGCCACAACGCTTTTCTCGAACACCTACCCTCGTATGAGTAGTGTCTGTCGCGTTTACGTCGCTACATGCGGCTACGCTGATCGTAGTCGGCCTGTTAAACGTGGGGCTCGCCGCGTTGGTCTTGCGGACGCGATCGGATCAGGACGTGTTACCCCTCGGTGCGTTCCTTCTCGGGATCTCTCTGTGGACGATTCCGCAGGGATTCTTGCTCGTCGAAACCGATCCGGCTGTCGGGCTCGCGCTCTCGATCGTGATCAATTCCGGGGCCGTGATCATGGCGACGGGACTCTTTCACTTCGCCCTCGCATACACCGGCCACACCGAGTGGCTCAGGCCGGGACGGCTCGGCGTGATCTATCTCGGTACGTGCGCGTGGATTATCGTGATCTGGACGGATCCGATCCACAACTGGATGCATCAGCCGATGGAGTACACCGAGGTGTTGCTCCCGGTCGTCGAGTACCAAAAGACCGGATACTGGCTGTACGTCTTCTGGAACTGGTCGCTCTCGGCTGGCGGAATTTTCCTGTTTTTCCTCGAGTATATCGGCGCTCGCGGCAGCGGCGTCTATCACAAACAGTCCCGGCTGATCGTGCTCGCACCGCTGATTCCGGGGGCAGCGAACGTCCTCGCGTTCTTCGAGATAACGAGCGTCAACTACTCGGTGTGGGGATTTGGCGCGACGGGAATCCTCATCGCCATCGCGCTCTATCGGTATCGGTGGCTCGATCTCGTCCCGATCGCCCGCGACCGGGTCATCGACAAGATGCGCGACGGATATCTCGTGATCGACGGCGATTGGCGCATCATCGATTACAACGCTGCGGCCGGGTCGATCATCGAGAAAGAGATCGCGATCGGGGAATCGATACGGACGGTACTCCCGGAATCGAAACCGCTGCTCGACGGTGAGCGGGCCGAACTGACGATCACATACGACGGGACGGTCGTCGATGTGACCGTCTCGAACGTCGACGACGAGCGCGCGGCGGGCGCGGTGTTGCTGCTCAGAGACGTCACCGAACAGCGGCGGGCCGAGCGACGGTTCCAAGCGCTCATCGAGAACGTCTCCGACGTCGTCGTGGTGGTGACTGCCGACGGTGAGATCACCTACGCGAGCCCCTCGATCCAGTCCGTCCTCGGCTATGACCCCGGCGAAGTCGTCGGAAGATCGGTGTTCGATTTCGTCCACGACGATGACAGGCGAGGCGCCATCGACTCGTTCGACGAACTCCGAACGGACCCCGACGACGAGACGCGATTCGAGTACCGCGGTCGTCACCGCGATGGCTCTTGGATCGGCCTCGAAGGGAGCGTCGTCGATCTGCTCGAGAACGATCTCGTCGGCGGCGTCGTTATCAGCCTCCGAGACGTCACCGAGCGGAACGAGCGCGAGCGCGAACTTGAGCGAACGAACCAGCGCCTCGATGAGTTTGTCGGCGTTATCAGCCACGACCTGCAGAATCCGCTGGGCCTGGCGAAAAACTACACCAAACTGGCCAGACAGTCGGGAAATCCCGACGACGTTCGAATGATCGAGGACGTCCTCGACCGGATGGAACGAATGATCGCTCGAGTTCTGACGATGGCTCGGGCGGGGACGACGATCACCGAGACGGAACCGGTCGAACTCGCCGCCGTGGTGACCGATTCGTGGGACGCGACGGTGACCCGGGGGTCGAGCCTAGAATGTTCGTTGCCAGCCGACTGGACGGTCGAAGGCGACGCCCACCGGTTGCGCCACCTCTTCGAGAACCTCTTTCGCAATGCCGTCGTCCACAACGATCGGCCCGTGACCGTTCGCGTCGGAAGGCTCGGATTCGAGAGTCCAGAGCTCGCGAGCCCGGAGATGGCCGCCGACGGAGACGGTCGGAACGCCGCCGAAGATACGTTCGGCATCTTCATCGAAGACGACGGCGTCGGGATTCCGGAGTCGATCCGCCCCTTCGTGTTCGAGCGAGGCCACACCACGAGCGATGACGGGGCCGGGTTCGGGCTCGCGATCGCCCGCGATGTCGTACAAGCCCACGGGTGGCGAATCGAGGTCGGACACGGACGCGACGGCGGTGCGAGGTTCGAAATCGTGATGGCGTGATTGAACGCCCGCCAGATTCGATCGGTGACCGGCGTCGAATCTCGGTCGTCACCGAGAGCCGTCGAAAGAGATAGATCCCCCACCCTCCAAGCTTCGGAGGTGATTCCGGACAGTCCTAACGCAATGCCGACGGACCATCTGTGGCCTTCGCGGGTGCGATAATGGCGATTACTGGCCCCTTGGACGTGCTGTTGCTCGAGGATAACCCCGACGAAGCGGTGCTCATCGAACGGGTCGTTCGCGGACACGACCCGATCGACTCCCACGGGCTGGACGCGACCGTCGAGATCGGCGAGTGGCATCACGCCACGTCGCTCGAAGCGGCGATCGACGTCCTGAACCGGACGGCCGTCGATATCGTGCTCTCCGATCTGATGGTCCCCGACAGCCGGGGTGTCGATACGATCGCCGCGCTGGTCGGCCACGCACCGACCGTACCGATTATCGCGCTGACGTCTCACGACGAGGCCGTCGCCGGTACGCGAGCCATCCAGCTGGGCGCCCAAGATTACATCGCCAAGGGACGGATCGACAGCGAACTCGTCGGCCGGGCGATCCGGTACGCGATCCAGCGCAAACGACACGAACTCGAACTGATCGATGCGAACCGGCGACTCGCGCTCCTCAACCGAATCATCGGTCACGATATCCAGCGCGAAATGAGCGTCGCCGTCGGCTGGGCCGGCGAACTCGAGACGCGGGTCGCCGACGACAGAACCGAGGCGCTTGACGCTCTGAACGACGCGCTCGCCAACGTCGTCGAGTTCACCGATGCGGCGGCCGACGTGGTGACCGTCGTCGAGCAGGACACCGGAGACGCCCTCGAGATCCGGTCG
>SKKJ01000153.1 GCA_007121575.1 Natronomonas sp. | reverse complement strand
TAAATCTCTTGCGGTTTATTGGTTTGGAACTTTCCGCCAATCCTGGCGAAATACTGGTTTCAGGGATCTTTATTCTATTTTTAAAGCTGTAGTATTGGTTTTTTTGGTTTTTTTAGGTGTTGTATTTGTTTTCAGGTCAACACTTCCTGTACCACTATCCGTACCATTTATTGAACTGGTGTTATCTCTGTTGATTTTGTGTGGGTTGAGGGTAGCAATTCGATTTTATTTCGTTTACTGGAATCCGCGTAAAGGAGATATAAAGAGCACCTGTCGTGTATTAATAGTTGGTGCAGGTGAAAGCGGAAATATGGCCGCAAGAGAGATGTTTCGTCATCCCGAAGCAGGCATGAAGCCAGTAGTATTTCTGGATGACGATAAATCAAAGCAAGGACAAAAGTTTTTAGGTATCCCCGTAGCAGGTCCTATTGAAGATATGAACGTGACCACCGTTCGTGGCGTTGAGATCCCAACGATCGGCCTCGGAACGTGGCGTCTCACCGGCGAGCAATGTCGAAACACCGTCCGAACGGCGCTGGAACTCGGCTATCGCCATATTGACACCGCCCAAGAGTACCGGAACGAGCGGCAGATCGGCAGTGCTCTCAGAGATATGGCTGTCGATCGGGAATCGATCTTCCTCACGACAAAACTCGGCCACCGAAATCGCGGATACGATGACGTTCGTCGATCGACAGAGGAAAGTCTCGCAAAGCTCAGCACCGACTACGTCGATTTACTGTTGATCCACTGGCCGAATATTCGAACGCCTCTTCGAGAGACGCTCGCGGCGATGAATGAACTCGTCGACGAGGGGAAGGTTCGACACATCGGTGTCTCGAACTTCGACCTCGATCGGTTAGCCCGCGCACGAGAACTCTCCGAGCACGATCTCGTGACGAACCAGGTGCAGTACAACCCGTATTGGTCACAAACGGATGTGCTCGATTACTGCCGCATTCACGATCTCGCGTTGACGGCGTACTCTCCGTTGGCCCACGGTGGCGTCCTCAATGACCCGATTCTCACCGATATCGGCGAACGGTACGAAAAGACGGCCGCACAGGTCACATTGCGGTGGCTCGTCCAGCAGCCGAACGTCCTCACGGTTCCGAAGGCGACGAGCCGAGAACACCTCGCCGAAAACCTCGACGTCTTCGATTTCGAGTTGACAGACGAAGAGATGGATCGGATCTATCGCCCGTCGAAATCCCGTGCACTGGCCGGTTTCGTTACCGGACGACTCCAACGTCTAACGGATGACTGCCCGTTCAAACCGCGTACTCGTTGAACGGTGCAATCCTGACTCGTCAAAAAACATCGATTCCGTGTTACTCGTCGAGTAAAACCGCGTTAACGAGCCCGTCCTGTCCCGGGCGGGACGTAACGCGGGCGCGGCCGGCGTCGGTCTCGATGATTGCGCCTTTCGTGATGATGTTCCGGCGGACGTAGTTGGGATTCGAGGCGTTTTCGACGACGTCTTCGATCGTCGCGCTCGTGACTCCATCATCCGTCGCGACGCTGGCGGTATCCGCTTTGACCGCTCGGACTTTAGAGTTCCCGCCGCGGGTATCGACGACTTTCAGTTTGTGCTCGCCGACCTGCGTTTCGGTCGGCGCGGAACCGAGTTCGTGTTTGCGCTTTTTTCGAACGTTTCGACGACGACCACCCGTTCGCTTCTTCGTGGATCGAGCGTGGTTCATACAGGAATGTATCCCGGCGCGTACTTGAATGGATCGGGTTGGGTCCGCCGAAGTCACCGTCTAGCGGATCACTCGTGTCGGTGTTGCCACAGTGCGTCCGACATCGAGAGCTCTCCGAGCGCGACCTTCCGTGCCAGCGTTTCATCGATACTTCGGCCGGTTTCGCTTTGCTCTCTCGAGCGGGTTTGGATCTGCCGAATTTCGCCGGCCGTCGGCTCGATCTCGACCGACTCGATCTCCTCGCCCTCGAGCTGTGCGATATTAACGGCCGCCAACACGTCTCCCATTCCCCGAACACCTCTCCCCTGATACGGTGTCGTCCCCGTCTCATCGACCAGTTCGATTGGCACACCCTCGATATCGTCGATGATCGCCGCGCCGTTGAGTCGTGCCCCGTCGCCGATTCGAACGAGCGGATCGACTGCGTTCGCTGTCTCCCTTTCAACGACGCTTGCGACCTCGTCGACGGACACCTGAAACGCGGCGACGACGGTGTTTCCGGACAGCACCGCGATTCCAGGTCGGTCTCCGGGATCGATCCCGATCACCGTCCGTCCGTCTTCGCCTCGAAGTAGCGAGAGCGCCTCGTCGACGGCCTGACGCGGTTCGGTCGGATTCGCCCGAACCGTCCGAATCGGTGGATGTACATCTTCGGGGCCGACGATCGCCACCGCCGCGTCGTTCGGAACGCCCGCCTTCGGCTCTCTCGTGGTAAATTTCACGCTGCGCTCACGAAGTTCGCACACCACTTCGTGATAGATCTCGAAATCCGCTGTCGCGACAACGATCACGCAGTGAACGTCAGTGCCGATCGAATATATCTGTTCGCTCTCGCTCGGTTACTCGATCTCCCGTTCGGCTACCCGCCGCTTTCGATACCTCCAAACATCTTCCTGATGGCTGCCTCCTCCGCCGGCAGCCGTTGAGGATGTACTCCGACACCGGAAACAAACTCTTCATCGCGTTTCACCGGGTTGTTGACGTGGAGATACACGTCTACGTTCGCGTCCGCCAACTGCGTCTCGGCATTGAATTGTGTCCGTGTCGTCGCCTCGCCCAGTATCGTTATCTCGGCTTCACCGCTGATCTCGATGTTTTCGATGTGGCCGAACTGGTCCCCTGCCTCTTCGATGAGTTCCTCGTTCGACATCTCCGCGACCGGATTGAGCTCTTGACCGAGAAGTTCGATACTCGGCGTTGTCACCGTTGCGAACACCGAGTTCGATAGTTCCTCTGGGACTGAAACTTCGGTAGTAACGGACTGTTCATACGTCACGAGTTGGTTCGTCACGGTCACGGTTCGATCGTCGCCGCCGACGTCGAACGATCGCTGGATCCGTATCTCATCGCGATCACGCTCTTCATATCCCGTTTCTTCGAGCACGCTGTCGGAAATGTACGCCGGCGTCGATTCGAACCTCAATGGCTCGTCGATGTTCACCTCGCTACAGCCTGCAAGTGCTGTCCCAGTGAGCGCTCCTGCACTCGCGAGGAACGCACGTCGATTAACTCCCATCGCTTTTGCTCCGGTTGGATGGTTGTCGGCCTAAATCCATCGGCTAGTTCAGAACGCGTTCCGTACCTCCTTGTCGGTCGTGTGCGGATCCGTCGATGTTCGTCATCCAGCTGAATCCTCGCAGATCTCTGTGCGTGGGTTTTTAACCGAATACGCCGAAAGACCGGCCGTGAACGAGCCGATCTCGACGGGATGTCCGACGGTTGATTCGCTGCTCGGCGGTGGCGTCGAGCGGGGTGTCGTCACGCAGCTGTACGGTCCGCCAGCGGCTGGTAAGACGAACCTCGCACTCTCTACGGCAGTGCAGGTCGCTGCCGCCGGTGGAAGCGCGCTGTACATCGATACGGAAGGCATCTCTGTCGATCGGTTCGAAGCGCTCGCGACTGCCGCAGCGAACGATGACGATCTCGAGACGATCGCGAGCCGGATTATCATCTCGGACGCACTCGATTTCGAAGAGCAGAAACAAGCCGTTCGCGACGCTGGTGAACTCGCTGAACGGGTCGATCTGATCGTTCTCGACAGCGCAACCGGGTTTTATCGGCTCGAACGAGACGCCGAAGATGAAGGCGAGACACTCAGGGCCGTCGCAAAGCAGGTGACACAACTGCTAGCGTTCGCCCGAAGACACGATCTCGCAGTCGTCATCACGAATCAGGTATACACCGATCCGGAGGCCGGTTCAACTCGCGCCCGCGCGCTCGGCGGTCATACGCTGACCCATTGGTCTGGTACGATTCTTCGACTCGAGCGATTTCGTGGCGGGAACCGGCGTGCAACGCTCGAAAAACACGGCGCGAAGGCGGCCGGCGAGACGGCACGCTTTCGGATCACCAATACCGGGCTCGAGGCCGTCGAAGACGACGTGGCGTAATCGCGTTCAGTCCGATGCCGGCTCGCCGGTCAGTCCCTTCGATCGATCTCTGTTCGCGCGTGACGGTGGTGGATATCGATCGTCGGTTGGCGCACGCCAGCGCTCGTCATCACGAGGGAGCACACACCGATCCGGTTCGTAGTTGACGTGTGCGTACTGATCGGGTGCATTCGCGAGCGGATGTGCCGGGTTATCGCCGCTGTCGATGCGTGCCGCCCGGATCTCGCCGAACCCGGCGATACGAGCGCGAATCCCCCGCCAGTGATTATCGCTCCGTCCTGGTACTTTGAACGGGTGTGGTGGCCGAAGATCGGGGCCGTTTACCGCTAGTGTCGCCCGATTAACGTTCGCTGCGAGGTCGTCGTGATCGACCAATACGCCGACGCGAGCGCCGTCCGGTACCCGTGCAGCGAGCACGTCTAAGCCGAGATGAAGCGCCCGATACTCCGCGACGTTGTTATCGGGCGCTGTGTCGGGCACCGAGAGTCGCACAACGCGCTCGCCGTCGCGCGTTTCGATAACGACGCCGAGCCCACCCGAGCGATCGTTCCGATACGACCCATCGGTGGCGATATAAAAGTCTCGGTGGTGGGTTCGCGGTGGATGCGCGATGTGCGGAGTGGGCGATTCGTCGAAGAGGTTACGCAATACCGGCCGGCAGTAGGCGGCCATATCTCGGCTTGGATCCGCTACGTATATAAATTCACGGGCGTAGCGTGTACGCTTCTGTCCAGTATTTCATTCAATCCCGCCACCGATCAACGATCTATGTGATGGTATCCGAGAGAACTGCCCCCGAAAGTTGTTGGACCACGTAGTATGCGATGATCGAAAACACGACCAGTGGATCGGCGTACGCGAGCGAAATGAGCAACGCGATGCCGAGGTTCTTCAAACTACTCGTAAAGAACAACGGGAGTGTTTCGATTCGAGACAGACCGAATACGTACTTACAGGCGAGTGAAACGAGCAATCCGAAGACGACGAGGAGGGCGGAGACACCGACGACGCTGAGAAGGTGTACGACCGTGATCTCGGCGACATCAACCCCGGCAACGCTCGCGTAGATCAAGACCAAGATCGAAATCGTTGCACCCCTGTCGATCGTTCGCGGCGAGAGCGTGCCCGATGGAACGATCACCGAAAGCAGCGCGCCGCCGCCGACGATTATCAGGAGATCGATTAGGATCGAAGTCAGCGGGACGGCCGCTTGTGCGCCGACGAGCTGTGTCAGCACGATCGGCGTCACGATCGGTGCGACCAGTAACGAAACGATCGAAATCGTCGTCGCGAGTTGTACGTCCCCACCGGACAGTCGGGTCCAGATGATGGCACTCCCCGCCGTCGTCGGCACGGCGAGCGCGATCGCGAATCCGATAACCGCCCCATCGCTGAGTGCGATCTCTGTGATCCGGATTCCACCAATCGGTAACACCACATACGAAATCCCCAACGAAAGTACCACGAGCATCGCGTATGATGAAGCGTCAATCTCGGAGAGGTCGAGTCCCCGAAGCGAACTGAAGACCAAAAAGATCACCAGTGGGGTGACGAGCGGTTGAAAATACGGACCGAACTC
>SKKJ01000117.1 GCA_007121575.1 Natronomonas sp. | reverse complement strand
TTTTCATCACGCGTCTTTCGTTCCGTCTTTTCGGCGGTCGGGAGATTGCGTATAACCATCGACGCGAACGATTACTACGCTCGGCGGCGATGGGCGTGCCGTATCGCGAATACGCGAGTAAAACATACTTATACACGGTTCTTACTGCAACCCTCAGCGCTTTCGCTGGGTTGTATCTCGGTGCGATGGTGTTCGCGCTCGCCGACGTGTACGGGTTTGGGACGGATCCACTCTCGTTTGCCGGTGTTGGTGTAATGATTGAACCGATCCCGGTTGCAGTGTTGGTACTGATAAGTGTGTTTTTCGGCGTTTCGGCGGGTGTGAGTACGTATTTTCTTCGGTGGCGGTTGCCCATGATTCGAGCCGGATTGCGTCGCAGACAGATCGATGCGGGTCTTCCACGTCTCGTCGCATTCATGTACGCACTCAGTCGAGGGGGGATGTCTATCCCCGATGTGTTCCGGACGGTCGCTGCGAACAAATCCGTGTTCGACGAGGGGGCAGCCGAGATCGAAACCGCTGTTCGACAGATGGACCTTTTCAACGTCGATCTCGTGACCGCCGTCGAAGATCTTTCAGACCAGACGCCCTCCGAACAGTTTTCGACGTTTATGGAAAACTTCGCGAGCGTGTTACAAAGCGGAGGCAGCGTTTCAGGATTTCTCGATGAGCAGTACGAACGCTATCGCGAGGAGGCGGAAGACCAGCAGACGGAGATCCTGAATCTCCTCGCCACAACGGCGGAGGTATACGTTACGGTTGTGGTTGCCGGGATGTTGTTCTTCATTACGATCCTTTTGATAATCGGCTTGACGGTCGGTGAAACGCTCGTTTTCATGCAAGCGATCGCCTACATCATACTTCCGGCGGCAAACCTCCTCTTTTTGATGTATCTCCTCGAAATTACGCAACCGCTTCGAGCCGGTGGACGTTCACGGGACGAACAGTCCACTCGTGAACAGTCGGTGGTGCACCCATCCGCTCAGACTGACGGTGGGTACACCCGACCGAATTCGGTGACTAATCACGGTCGGCTTCATGCGTTCCGGCGGGTTCGATCGCTCCGTGAGACGATCGCTACGCCCGTCACGTCGGTGATCAATCGACCGGTTCGGTTGCTATACGTCACGGTTCCGATCGCGGTTGGGATGACTGCATACCGGCTTTCAGGTACCACAGTCGGCGGTGGATTCGATATCCGGGTATTCGATGATCTTCTGGTCCAAGCGGCGATCTTCGTTATGGGTACGTTTGCGGTCGTGTACGAGTATAAAAAACGTCGGCTTACTCGACTCGAATCAGATATTCCCGATCTCCTTGATCGGCTCGCGAGCCTCAACGAAGCCGGAGTCGCGGTCGTCGCATCGCTTAACCGGATACGTCACAGCGACGTCGGAACGCTCGACGTCGAAGTCGAGCGTCTGTGGCGGGATATGAACTGGGGGGCAACGGCGTCGAAGGCGCTGTTGCGGTTCGAAAAGCGCGTTCAAACGGCTTCGGTAACCCGAATCGTGACGCTGATCACGAACGCGATGCGTGCATCGAACGAGATCGGTCCCGTGCTCCGTATCGCTGCCGACCAAGCACGTGCTGACCTCGGACTGCGTAAACAGCGAAAACAGGAGATGTTTACGTATCTCGTCGTCATTTACGTCTCGTTTCTCGTTTTTCTCGTCGTTATCGTCGCGTTAGAACAGGTTTTGATACCGAATCTCCCGGATACGAGCGCAATCAGTGACGGTCCAGCGATTGTTCCAGGGCTCGGTGGGGGTAATGTCGACCGAGAGGCATACCGACTCGTCTTCTTTCACACGGCATTGATCCAATCCGTTCTTTCCGGTCTCGTTGCTGGTGTTATGGGCAACGGATCGGTCAAAGACGGGATGAAACACACAACGGCGATGCTCACGATAACGTACTTGGTGTTGCATGTGCTGGTCTAACGTCGGGTCGTGTGACCTCACCAGATACTGATTGACTCCATCTTATCTTTGTGACACGCCCCGCCCTGCAGACAGCCGATAGAGACGACGGTGATTCGTATGAAACCATCGTCTTCTTATCTATGCTTTCAGATAGATTCGTATGGACGATCGCTTCGGGGTTCGCGAGACGTATGAGCGAATCGCGACACACTTTGCGACGACCCGAGATCATCCGTGGCCAGAGGTCGAATCGTTCTGCGAAAATCGTTCCGTTGAGACCGCACTCGATATCGGCTGTGCGAACGGTCGGCATCTATCGCTGCTTTCGGAGCATGCGGATCGCGTTATCGGCCTCGATCTCAGCGATGAACTGCTCTCGATCGCTCGAGCTCACCTTCCACAGGTAACACTGCTAACCGGAGATGCAGCTTCGCTGCCGATCCGCAGCGATACGATCGACTTGGCGGTGTATATCGCGACGTTACATCACCTTCCGACTCGGCAGCTCCGTCGACAAAGTCTCGATGAACTCGCTCGCGTACTGAGCTCTGATGGGAGCGCGCTCGTTAGCGTCTGGAGTACGACGCATGATCGGTTCGATGCCGCCGATGCGGAGGTCGGATTCGACACCGAAGTCGACTGGACGCTTCCGAGCGGGGAAATCGTCCCTCGATATTACCATATCTATGCACCCGCAGAGTTCGAATCCGATCTCGCTGCGAGTGCGCTCTCTGTGGTAGAGTCGTTTCTCTCGATGGGAAACTGCTATGCGATCGTTGAACCAGCGTAATCGCGCACCGTTTCTGATGAGTCGATCCCATTAATACATGACTGCGAACGGCAAGTTTTTTAAGCTCACCTGAGCAGACACCAGTGCTAGTATGTGGGAGCCACTCCGGCGAGTTACAGAAGTTGCACGGCCCCGTATCGTCGGGCCGATCACGGCCAGCCACGGTATCAATGAGTTCTTCGCGATCGTCATCCCGCCGATTATTCCGTTGTTAGTCACCGACCTCGGAATCACCTACGGTCAGGCTGGATTCCTCCTCACGATCTTTTTTATCATGTACTCTCTCTTTCAGCTCCCTGCCGGCCTCGTCGCCGACCGGATCGGAAAGAACCGGCTGATGCTCGCCGGGCTTGTCGGTATGTCCGGCGGAATCGCGCTCGCCGGACTCGCACCGAATTACGAGTTGTTACTGGTCGCACAGGCGATCACCGGGATTAGCGGAAGCACGTTCCATCCGACCGGACTGTCGATCATCAGCGATGTCGAAAGCGCCGAGACGAAAGGCAAAGCGATGGGTGTGTTCGGCTTCGGTGGAACGATCGGGACCATGGCAGCCCCGTTGGTCGTCGGTGGGTTGGCGGCACTGGCCGGCTGGCGCGTTGCGCTTATCGGTGCGGCCGTCCTCGGCGGAACGATAACCGTCATGGTCGCGTACTTCGTGCTCACGTTTTCGAAACAAACGCCATCGGTTCGAACGGACGGTGGTCGAGCCGTCGCTGACTGGGGCCGAGCCGCACGGAACGCTGCGAGTGCGCTCGCAACCCGCGATATCGCGATCTTATGTCTCATCACGCTCGTCATGTCGTTGCAGCACCGCGCGATTCAGACGTTCACGACATCGTACGTCGCAGCGGAAACCGGTGCCGCGGTGTCTATCAGCAATCTGGCGTTTTTCACGCTGCTCGTCGGCGGTGGAATCGCTTCGCTTTGGGGTGGAGGGCTCGCGGACCGCATGAACCGGTATCACCTCGGTATCGGTGCCGCTATCGCAACGGCGGTGTTGGTCGGCGCAACCGTCTTCGTCACGCAGTTAGGTACCGGGCTCCCGTACGTCGTGTTGATCGCGGTATTGGTCGTTTGGTTCGCGATTATCGGAATCACGATGTACGTGAGTTATCCCGTCAAAAACGCCCTGATCTCCGAACGGGCCAGCGAACAACACAGCGGGAGTCTCTTCGGCGTCGTCCAGACCGGCTCCGCGGTCGGCAGTGCGAGCGGCCCCGTGGTGTTCGGCGTTCTCGCAACCGAATGGGGCGTTATCGCTGCGTTTCCGGCGATCGCGTTTGTCGGCCTCATGCTCGCCGCGCTATTCGGCCTGTTGCTCGTGTTCAATTAACCGTTGAGCTCACCCTTGGAACAGCCGACCTGAATGAGTATCTTTCCACTGTCGATCATCCGCTGATACTCTTCGCGCCCCGAACAAAAAGACCCTTATACGGCGTCGTGTTACGATCTAATGCGCGCCGGTGGTCTAGTGGTAGGACCTGAGCCTTCCAAGCTCATGGCCCGGGTTCAAATCCCGGCCGGCGCACTTCTGTGAGGAACGGACGTGACGAACGAAGTCGCCGATAGGAATTTGCAACTCTGAACGTCGCAGCCCGGAAGCGCAGCGAAGCGAGCACCCCGGAACGTCTTTCCCCGGTTCAAATCCCGGCTGGCGCGCTTTTTCGGTCGGTTACCGGCCGACGTTTGCTTCGATCTCCGCAGCAAACTCCCGGTCGGCGTGTTTCCTAGATAGACCGTGCCAATAACTCCGCCACCACGTTGGCCGAATCTGCTCGACTCACTACCAGTGTATCTCTGCTCCGGCTTCAACAGCCCCCGATTCGATGATCCGTGCATCGAGGCCACCGCGGTGTTTCAGTGCCTCCGCGGCGTCCGACTCCGCCGCTAGTGATTCCATATAGCTACACGGTTCGCAGAGTTCGATCCCCTCGATGATTGCCTCTCCGACACGGAACGGCTTTCCGACGAGATGATTCAACGCGACATCACGAGTGACGATGTTTCGTCGGTGCTCTCCACACGTAAGGTCGACATCGTAGTCCTCCCGGGCAGCGAGTATCGCTTCCGATTCGATGAGTGTCACGTCACTGGGTTCGAGATCGTCCCGTTCATTGTAGATCCCACCGCCGGTGTAGTAGCGATCACCTTCGAGACCGCGATCAGCGACCGCTCGTACCGATTCGCGCGCTGTTGGATCCTCGCCGGTATCTTCGGTTATATATACAGTCTCTACCGTTCCGACGCGAGCCCTGTCCGACGTGTGATCCGGTTCGTCCATATTGATTCAACGGGCGAGAGACGATATAAGCCCAGTGCGTCGAAACGTGGACACGGTACCGCGCTCGACCTCTGAATAAATCGGTGGAATGAAGTTCCATGCGGTTTCTCTGTTCATGAGAGTGATACCCCATGGAAATCTCTGAGCACCTTCACTGTTTGTTTTCGGCGACGGTCGAAGCGCAAGACGGCTCGTATATTATCGAAGTCCCCGAGCAAGAAATCGAGCTCGGAACGGTCGATGAAGCTGGAACGTACCGCGTCGCGCTCTTGCCGATCGTCGATGACACCGCTTCGACGTCGGAGCAAACCGCCGAGAGCCAACAGAAACCATATGCCGAATCGCCTGAGTACGAACCGGACAGACCGAAGCCACCCGTCGAAGAGGGTGAGACTCGGACCGTCGAAATCGAAGATATCGGCAGCCAAGGTGACGGTATCACCCGCGTCGAACGCGGCTACGTTATCATCGTTCCGGATACCGAACGAAGCGAACGGGTTCGCATAGAGGTTACCGATGTTCAAGACAACGTCGCGTTTGCCGAGGTCGTAGAACGGCTGAGTTACTACGAATAAGCTATCCGAGCTATTGACCTCAATCGAATGACCTGAGCTGCCTGTATCTCCCGGTTTGTCTACCGATGCCCATAGTCGCTCATTAAAAAACATTGAATTA
>SKKJ01000147.1 GCA_007121575.1 Natronomonas sp. | reverse complement strand
TCCTCGTCGGCTACCTCGACCGGCACCGAGGAAAGCCCGGTGCCGGTTGGTTTATGATCGCGCTCGGAGGGCAAGCCCTGTTCTGTCTCGCGTATGGTACCGGGTTGTTGGTGTTCGATCCGACGTATCGGTGGATACTAGAAGCGATCAGCCTGATCGGACTCGGATGGATCGGGCCACTGTTTCTCGCGTTCAGTCTGGATTATACCGGCCGGCGAAACCTCATCCGAGGGAGATTATTTCTGCCGTTTGTCGGGATCGCAACGCTTGCCACAACGCTTCTCATCACGACCGGTAAAGACGGGCTCGTCATCTCCGGATACGAGCAAACCACCGTCGTAGGACTCTCGGTTGCCACCTATACTATCGAACCGATCGGATACGTTGCATTCGTATCGGGGCTCATCGCGGCTGGTATCGGAGTGTTATTGCTCGTTGAAACGGTCCTCAGTTATGGCCCACTCTACCGGCGCGAAGCGACAGCAGTCATGCTCAGTACCGTCGCACCGACGGTCGGTATCCTGCTGTGGTTGTTCGAACTCGGGCCCTTCCCGGCGCTGAACCTCACGGCTGCGTTGTTCCTTCCGCACGTCGTGTTCGATGCGTATGCATTCGTCGGGACGGCCATGTTCGAGAGCAATCCAACGACTCGGCGAGCGGCCGAGCGAAACGCGATCAGCGATCTCCCGAACCCGGTGATCGTTCTGGATACCAACGGTCGGGTTGTCGATCGCAACAGCCAAGCGAAACAGCTCGAACCCACTGAGACGCGGGACGTACTCGGTGCTCCGATCGAATCGGTGTTCAGTGTCGGGGAGACCCTCAACAAGCTTTCTCAAAGCGAAGAGACGGAGGTTAGAATCGATCAAAGCGGGGATCGTCGTCTGTTTCATGTCTCAGCGGCTCCGCTGAACGACCCAACCGGACGCACCGTCGGTTCAATGCTGACCTTTCAAGATATCACCCGCGCACAACGTCGTGAGCAGCGTCTTGACGTGCTCAATCGCGTCCTCCGGCATAATCTCAGAAACGGGATGGTCGCGATCAAAGGCAACGCACAGTATATCGCGGAGATAACGGACGACGAAACCACAAAAAGCTCGGCCGAAACGATTGTCACAAGCGGGGATCGCCTCATTACGGTCGCGAACAAAGCGCGAGCCTTTGAGGAGATCAGAGAGACCGCGCCGTCGTTCAAGGTGATCGAACTGGGCGAGTTACTCACCGAACTCATCGAGCGGCTCACACAGACGTTTCCCGATGCGACGATTGATCTCGACGTCCCCGAAGAAACGACGGTTCGAACGGACCCACGACTGCTTCGGTTGCTCGTCTCGAATCTCGTGGAGAATGCACTCCAGCACGGAGGCGATCAACAGCGAGTAACGGTTCGGGTCAAAAAGAACAGTAGTGCAGTCGCGATCGAAATCAGCGACGAGGGAAAAGGGATTCCCGAAGGCGAACTCGAACCGCTTCGGGATGGCGAGGAGACGCCGTTAAAACACGGCAGCGGGATTGGATTGTGGATCGTCCATTGGAGCGCCGAAATACTCGGCTGTGAGCTTCAGTTCGAAACCGACAATGGAACGACGGTCACGGTGACGATACCGGAAGAGGAAGTGTGAGTCGGTTCGCACTCACGCCAGCGGCGTCCGCTCAACCACTGTCCCATCGTAGGTCGGATACTGTTCGACGATTTCGCCCTTTTCGACATCGCCTTCAGCGATCATCTCTTCGAGAAGCCACCACGCCAACTCGACGTGGTCTGATTTGACAGTGTAGAACTCATCGGGGACGCCGAGCTCTTTCAAGCGCGCTTCGGGTTCCCACGTCTTTCCGTACACGAGGGTTCCATCATCGGTGATCTCATCGAACTCCCGGCGAATGCTTCGCGCCATACGTTTGAGCCGCGAGCGGTGTTGAGCAGCGTCTTTAAACACGCTCGTACAGAAGTATACCCGCTCGTGATCGCCCATTTCCTCGAGGATGTCGTGTGACCCCTCGACGGCCGACATGTGGTTTTCGCGGAGTTCGAATCCTTCCTCTTGCATCCGGCGATAGTTCCCGTCGGACATCTCGAACTCGTTGATGTTACAGAACTCGGCGGCGCCCTCGTCGAGAAAGTCGAGGAATTCTGGTTCGGCTCGAATGCCGGGAATCTCGAACGCCGGCGTTATCCCTTCTTCGCGGGCGATATACAGGATCTCCTCCCACTCGGTTCCGTGTAGTTCGCCCCACAACTCGAGTGGCGGATGGAATCGTATCTCATCGAGGCCGGCTTCGGCAAGCCGTCGCATGTTCTCTCTGCCGCCGGTAATCCCGGTGTACAGGTGTGTATGGTGATCATCACCGAACTCGTCTTTGAGCAGGCTGAGATACCGACAGGTTCGGTCCATCACTTCCTGGGGCTCACCGCCGGTGATCGATGTGCCGAGTGCGTCCATCCGTTTCGCTTCTTCGATGATGTCGTCGTCAGATTCGACGGGCCGTTCGTTGGCGTACGCTTGGGTGACGTTTTTGCGGTTTTCACCGAGCGGGCAGTAAAAACAGTCGCGCTGATCGCAGTATCCATAGACGAAAAGAACCATCTTTCCGCCGACAGCACACTGTTCACACCCCTTCGATATCATTCGTTATCACCGGTTTCGCGGTCGATACTGAAAAGTCGTGCGTTACGGTCCGTGGTTCCGCATCCGAAAGGTCGAGTCGGAATGGGGTGACGTTTTACGTGCAATGAGTCATAGGTGTGTATATGGCTGACATGACTGTTGCGGAAGCGATGGAAAAATACGGTCCGAGCGACATAACGCGAGAGGACCTGCTCGTCCTCGACGATCCGAACTACACCGAGGAGAACGTGGCGATTATAACTGGTGGCGCGTCCGGAATCGGCCGGGCGACGGCACTGGCATTCGCGGCAAACGGCCTTACAGTTGTCGCGACCGATATCGATGATGACGGGCTCGAAGAGGTCCAGAAGACAGCGAACGAGCTTGAGATACCCGGAAACGTCGTCCCCGTACCGGCGAACCTCACAGACGACGCTGCGCTCGAGCGGATCGTCGACGAGGCTGCAGACCACGGGACGGTTCAGTATCTCGTGAACAACGCCGGGATCCAACACGTCGCCCCGATCGAATCGTTCCCGCTCGAAAAGTACGACCAGATGCACGAGATCATGCTCCGTGCGCCACTCGTCCTGACGAAGCACTGTTTGCCACATTTTCGGGAAAGCGAGCGCGGCCGCGGTGTCGTCGCGAATATGTGTTCGGTTCACGGACATATCGTCACGCGTGATAAGGTCGCCTACAACACGCTCAAATTCGGTCTTCGAGGATTGACGCAGTCGATCGCCGCCGAAGGAGGAGGCACGATTCGATCGTTCAGCGTCTCAACGGGCTATGTGAAAACCGCGCTCGTCGCCAAGCAACTTCCGGATACCGCAGACCGACGCGAAATGACGGTGGACGAAGTCGTCAAGGACGTCATGCTCGGGCAGACTCGGGTTAAAGAACTAATGGAACCGTATGAGGTGGCAAATCTGTTCGTGATGGGTTGTTCGAAGCACAGCGACCACCTCAACGGCGGCGACATGACGTACGAAGGTGGGATGAGTCTGACGTACTGAGCCGTCTCCGAATACGCAGACATCACGATATCGCAAAGAACGACTCAGTGCAGCGGTGAGTTCACCGAGAGATCGCTCCAAAAGCTCGACAGCAGCGTCCCGGGATGTTCGTCCGGATGAACGCATCCGTACACGCAAGCGTCGTGCAAGCGGCACCACCCGACGTTCCGCTAAATCCAACGATCGTGTGCGTCGTAGGAACGTCTTCGAGCAACTGACGAAGCACGCCAGCGGTGAACGCCGTGTGGCTTCTGACGCCCTGACAGGCGATCACGACGTTCGTGAGATCGTCCGCAGGATCGTCATAGCGCGTCGAAAAACGCCTCAACGAGTGTACCGGTGTCTTCAACGATCGATTCCCACGCCTCGTTATCCGGGGCGATCCCGATGAGGCGACCGATCTTCATGATCGAAACGTGATATACACGCTGAACACCGGGGGCTTCCTCCCAGATAACGAAATTACAGGGGAATAACGCACCTTGCCTGAGCGACTCATCGAGCGCACGGTCGGCTACCACCGGGTTACACGCACCTAACACGTAGTAGGGATCGCGATCGGCATCGACTTTCTCGTTGAGCAACTCCGAAGGAGAAAACTCGACCGGCACGCCGAATCCGGCTTCTTCAGCGGTCTCTCTGACGTGTTCAATCGCGGCCTCGTGATCCATGTCAAGAGTCGCTTGCTTTTCGCCGATATCGTTCGGTTCGATCTCTGCCGGGTCGAATGCGAGCGCCATATCGGATACAGACGCCGCATCCACAAAAGCGTCTATGACGAAGAGCATACACAAGACGAACGAGATAGAACGATTACTCGTTCGTCGGGGTCGGACCGGTTCCGATGACGTCTCGAACGGCCGTTTCGAACGTCTGTCTGGTGTCGAAATAGACCGTATCCACGTCTTCGAGTACCTCGGCGAGTTCGCGAGGACCATCGGGTGTTCGGATCGTCGTCTCACCCTCTCGACGGAGGATTTCGCTCTTTTCGATCGCGTAATGCAGCCGTGAGGCGACCCGCGAAAGCGGCGCACCTTCAACGGGAGCGCCATCGCCGAGTGGAACCGCAGGGCCTTCGTCCTCGTCGTTATCGCTCATGCATCGGGGTTCAACGCGCCTGTTCGTAACCCTTACGGAGCATTTTGATCACCCAACGACGGCATTCCGACCCATGATCGTCCGTCAACCGTACGGGTCGCCGGTATCACTCAACGATCGCCGAAACGGCCTGCTCGGCTTTCGGCCCGAACTGTGCGGCAAACGAGGCGTCAGCACTCGTGAGGGCACCGGTTGCGACGATGAATGCCGAATACACGACAAAGACGACGATCGGGAGGAACACGGCGACAGCGATCGGTGGCAACAACAAGACGACAACGCCGCCGGCGATCGCCGCGGGAACCGCAGAGAGGAAGATCTTCCCCAGACTGTACGTCAACGGATGGATGCCGCGAACGAGATACACCTCCGAGATCGCAGCGAGACCGGCGATGACGAGAGCCAGTGAGGTACCGATCGCGGCACCAGTAATACCGAGTCGTGGCACCAATAATGCACTCCCGATGGCGTTGATGCCGAGTAACAGCGTCGTGTTCACGAAAACGAGGCGTGAGTAGCCGAGTCCCTGCAATAGCGCGCCATCGGGCCCACCGCAGGTGACGTTGATCAGATAGCCGACGGCGAGGATGACGACAGCGAGCGTTGCAGTGGTGTATTGTGGCGTGAAAATAAGCGAGAGGTACGCGCTCGCGCCCAACGACAACGTGATCGCAAGCGGGAGGGTGAGTCCGGCGACCCACCTTGTTGCCGTCCGGTATTGCCGTGTGACGCGTTCGTCGTCCTGTTTGACTTCAGCGATGAGCGGCTTAAATACCGGCGAAATCGCGGTAAACACGATAAGGAGGTTCGCGGCGAGCATATATCCGACGCGGTAGATACCGACACCCTCCGCTGTATCGAACAGTCCGATGATGAAATAATCGATCTGGCCCAGAATCACGTAGATGAGTCCGGCGACCGCGAGCGGTGCGGCGTACGAGAGCATCGGACG
>SKKJ01000302.1 GCA_007121575.1 Natronomonas sp. | reverse complement strand
GACAACGGCGAGTTCCCGGTGGTCGAGGGCGTCGACTACGTCGGCCCGCTTCCGGGTCCCGCGGACCTCAACTCGCCGGATTTCGACCTCACCAGCTTCGACATGGAGCTTCAAGGCGCGCGACAGCTCCTCGAAGAAGAGGGAATGTTACCGGTATAGATATCAGCGATCCGAAACGTATCGGCGGCGCGTTTTCAGCGCATTGAAGCATCCTGACGAGAAACGAATCATAGACAGTGAGGCTTCGATGAAACGGGAGACGGATTCGGACGAGGGTGACGCGGACGGACGCTCCGGTCGGATCGACGGCAAGATACGATCGCACAATCCGTGGATGATCGGACTGGGTATTCTCAGTGCGATACTCGCGTTCGTTATCATCTCACCGATGTTCTGGCTGGTGTGGCGGGCGTCGACGGTCGAACCGGCCAGAGCCTACGACCTCATGTTTTCGTCGCGAACCGCGTGGATCACGGTGAACAGCATCGTACTGATGGTGACTGTCACCCTGTTTTCGATACTCATCGGCGTCCCGCTGGCCGTGTTAACGACGCAGACCGATATCCCGTATCCCCGGTTTTGGACGATCGTCGCCGCGCTTCCGCTCGTCATTCCCAGCTACATCGGCGCGATCGCGTTCGTCTCAATGTTCGGTTCGGGCGGTGAGATCGACTCGCTTTTCGGCGTTACGCTCCCGCGGGTTCACGGGTTGCGAGGCTCCATCTTCATCATCACCCTGTACACGTATCCGTACGTGTTCTTGACCACCCGAGCCGCGCTGATATCGATGGACAGCTCGCTCGTCGACGCGGCTCGGACGCTCAACCACGGGCCGCTGAAGTCGTTCCGCCGGATCACGTTTCCGATCATCCGACCGGGGATCGCGGCAGGGGCGTTGCTCGCCGCCCTCTATGCGATTTCGGACTTCGGGACGCCGGCGTTCATGCAAGCGAGCGTGTTCACAAGCCGGATTTACGGCGAGTTCAGCGGGTTCGCCGTCGAATACGCCGCGTTACTCGCGCTGCAGTTGATCGCGATCGTCGCGGTCATCCTCGTCATCGAGGCCGGAATCGGACGGGACGAGGACGCAAGCGGCGGGAGCGGCCGCGCAGAAATGATCCGGCTCGGCCGGTGGAAATGGCCAGCGATGGGATTCGTCTCGGGCATTGGGGTTTTGACCATCGTCGTTCCGGTCACCATCTTCACCAACTGGGTGTTCCGAAGCGAAGGGGACAGGATCCCGGCCCTCGAATTCCAGACGGAAGTCGCGCTCAACTCGGTGTATCTCGCGGGATTGGCCGCGCTGATCGCGTGTCTGTTCGCGCTGCCGGTCGCGTACTACTCGGGACGGACGAACTCGCTCGTCTCGCGGATCCTCGAGCGAGCCACGTACGTCGGCTTCGCGGTCCCCGGCGTCGTCATCGGGCTTGCGTTGGTTTTCCTCGGGACCCGGACGTTCCCGGCGTACTACCGAGAAGGAGTAATACTGCTCGTGTTCGGATACGTCGTCAGGTTCTTGCCGCAGGCGGTCGGCACCGTCCGATCCTCGGTGTTACAGCTCGATACGAGCACCATCGAAGCCGCGCGCACGCTCAACGTCGGCCGCATCGAGACCTTCCGACGAGTCACGTTACCGATGATCATGCCGGGGATCGTCGCCGGAGCCGTCCTCGTCTTTTTGACGACGATGAAGGAGTTACCGTTGACGCTCATGCTACAGCCGATCGGGATGGACACGCTCGTCATCAAGGTCTGGCAGGCACACGGCGCGCTCGCGTACCGATACGCCGCGATTCCCGCGCTTCTTCTCGTGTTCATCTCCGGCGTGACGATGATCGTGCTGTTGCGGCAGGAAGGCTACGAGATCAGCTGACGGGAAGTCGCATTCGCGCGCGATTTAAAAAGAGTTCAGTCGCTTTGTTCGCAGATGTCGATGAAGTTCTCGAAGACGACTTCGCCCTTTTCGGTGTGGGCCACCTCCGGATGCCACTGGACGCCGTAGAGATCGCGGTCCGTATCGCTCATCGCTTCGATACCGCAGATATCGCTCGTCGCGGTTCGAACGAATCCCTCGGGAAGCGTTTTGACCTCGTCCGCGTGGCTGGCCCACACCCGGACTTCGGGGGCGAGGTCGCCGACGAGCGGGTCGTCCTCGTCGTCGATTCGGACGGTCACGTCGGCGTAGCCGCCGTAGTCGCCGGAGCCGACGCGACCGTCCAGTTCGGCCGCGATGAGCTGCATTCCGAGACAGATTCCGAGGACGGGCACGTCGAGATCGAGATATTCTGGCGCGCGGCCAATCCGGTCCATATCGGGGCCGCCCGACAGGACGATCCCGTCCGCCTCGATCGATTCCGGCGGCGTATCGTTATCGATGATTTCGGTGTCGACATCGAGGTCGCGAAGCGCCCGCTGTTCGAGATGAGTAAACTGTCCGTGGAGATCCACCACGACGATCCTGGTCATTGCGTGTCCGTATCGGGTCAGAGGCTAAAAAGGGTCTGATACCGACAGTCGGCGACCGCGAGCGGGGATCGCTCGAATCGAATCACCGGGCGTGATCCACGTGATCATCGTTTTATGAATGAGAAGTTCGACGATATATAAACGAGAGCGAGATTCAGAAGAGATGGTGGAGAAGGTAGAGGATGGTCGAAGCTCCGAAAGGTCTGATTTCGAGAATGTTTATAAGCATAATAAATTCGGTTATAAAGAACGACATCACCGACACAGAGGCCGTCGATTGTTCGACAGAGTATATAAATAAACCGTTTCAGTGGCTAATAAATCTAGCGACGTAGAAATCCCATCTGAATCCTGAGAATCCCGGCGCAGGCGAACGTTGAATCGAGCTATCTTAAATATACGGACGAACTCGTCAGAGATATATAAAGGCACAAGAGCGCATAATCGAACGTTCGAGTAAATATCAAGTGAAATAAGTTATTTGTAAATAGTTGAATATTTTATATGTTATTAAAATCGAACGGACACCGTTCGGTTTGTTCACGACCCAGCGACTATGCGGAGATATCCCAACAGAAACGATACGTTCTACTCACTGACGCGATAGATCCCGATCGACCAGTTGTCGGTTCCGTCGTCGCCGTCGACGGCGATTCGCCATCCGTCTCCCTCTCCGAGATACCACGGATCGAACTGGTGCATTCGGTCGGCGTTCCACTCTGGTTCGCCCTCGCTGTCGAGGCGATTAGTGCCACTGATGAGCGGAGAGGCGGGATGGACGCTGTCCTCGTACGTACTCGGGGTGAGTTCGGTGATGCGATACGCATTGATTTCGCTCCCGAACCCACCGACAAGCGATCGGAAGAACATCAACACATCGCTGTCTCGAACGATCGGGCGGCCGCCGGGACGTGCGCCGGCCGGGCGATCGGAAACGACGGGATTCTGTTCGTGAGGCTCCCAACCTGATCGGTCTAACTCGTCGCTGTAATAGAGGTACGTGTCGCCTCGGTTGTCGCCACCGATACACCACCAGCGACCGTCCCATCGGAACAGCGACCGGTCGGTCATCCCGTGATCGTAGTCGGTCGGATCGAAGAGCTCGACGGTTCGATACCACTCGTGCGGAAAGGAGTTCGCCTTATAAAGCGAGACGGGGCTCTCCCTCGGCGACTGCTGAACCGTCATATAATAACTCCCGTCCCATTTGAACACGTTCGGGAACGAGACGTGATTCCTGAGGTTCAACACCATCCGGTCGTACTCCCACGAAACCCCTTCGTCGTCGCTTTTCGCGTACGCGATCCGTCCGCGTCCGTCGGCACGCACCGTGAAGAACATGTGCCACTCGTCGTCTTCGACGAACAGGAACGGATCGTAGACGTAGGCCGCGTCGACATCGTCGACATCGGCCGCGGTTAAGACCGGGTTATCTGCATCCGGGTCCGACTGAGGATTAAGTGGATCCGTCTTGGTCTCCGCGTAAGGGTACATCGGGATGGTTTCGCCGTGGTGAAGCTTTCGATCGTCCGGTTCATCGGTGGGTTCAGATTCATCTGGATCCTCCGTGTTATTCTGGTTCGGATCTTTGGGTGGATCCGCGGGAGGATCTTCGGTACCGGCTGGGATGTATTCTTGCACCTGTCCAACACAGCCGCTTAAGCTTCCGATACCGACAGCTAGGCCGGTAAGAACTCGTCTTCGATGCGGTTGTTCTGGCATACAAACCCCCTTCGTACAACACCCAATTTATTATATATATGATAAAGAGACCGAGACGAGCGCTTAGAAGATGCCAAAACAGCGAGCCGTGATTCGGTCGCGGTATCACCAAAGCGGTTTTCAGCGATACGGTTACAGCAAGACGGTCTCGGAAAGCCGCCAACTGTCGTTTCGCCAGATGGCATACCCTTCGGTTCCGTCCGAGCCGATGTGATAGCCGTGGTCGTACTCGTATGCACCATCGATGGCGGAGAGGTCGGTCGGGAGTATGACACCGTCCGATCGCGCGCGAGCGTTTCCGTTGGCCGTCGGATCGCGCGCGAAGAGATCCGCCTCTTCGAGGTGGTGAGACGACACGTGCACGTCGACGTCAGTACAGCCGAACGTCGCGAGGAACCCGTCGCCATACCGTCGAGCGACACAATCGCGGACGCTCAGTTTCTCACAGTCGTGTACATTGACGGCGCGCTGGACGCGGTCGTGGTTGTGGTTGGCTCCCCGTGGGTTGATTCCGTGGAAATAACAGCTCTCGATGGTGAGCCCGTCGGTGTGGCGGGCGTAGAGTTCGACCGGGAAGTCGTTACCACGGGCGTTCCCCTCGATGTACGCACCGCTGATCTGGTTGGCGTAGCCGCCGCGGGACTCGACGCCGTAATCGTAGTTGAGTTGGCTGGTTCCGCCGATCATCTTACACGTGGTCCCGCGGAACCGGACGCCTGCACCGCGGTTCGCCGTGAATCGACATCCCCAAAGCGTCGTGCCGTGCGGTTCGGCGGATCGGACCATACGGATCCCATCGCCGCCGCAATTCCACGCCTGGAGATTATACCAGTTGGTGCCGAACGTGCCGGAGTCCGGGTGACTGTCGATGAGAACGGCGTGGCTGCCGGTTTGATAGAACACGAGATTCTGGAAGGAGGCGAACGGTGCCGCTCGGAGACGAAGACCGAGTCCGCCACCGACGATTTTGAGATCCTTCACGATGGGGTTGTTCTGGTAGTCGCCATTTCCGGCGCCGACGATCTCCAGTACGGTTTCGTCGGTGGATCCGGCATCGATGACCGAAGCGGACGGGTGGCCGCCGGTGAGCGTAACCTGTTTCTCCCGACAATCGAGTTCGATCGGGAACGATTCGCCGGCGGCGCTCGCATCGTACGAGGAGTGAACGTAGACCGTATCTCCGTCGGCGGCGGCGTCCCATGCATCGGCGATCGTCGTGTAGCCATCGTCGCCGACGACTAGTCGGCCGCCTATATCCATATTATATGTCATATCACATTGGTTTTGATCAGATGGTTGTTCCCCACTGACGTTAGCGCTACCGGCCAATGCGAGAAGGCCTAATACACCCGCCCCCTTTAGAAACGAGCGTCTCGGAGGACTAACTGATCCGTCTTGTGTAGATTTTATTTCGGACACAGTAGTATGAACCTACGGCAAACATATCAATATTTTATAACTTTAAAGTAATCGCGAAGCGTACCCGCAGGTAACCACGAGATGCACGGGGATCGATCACAATCGGATCGATTTAATCAACTCAGTTGG
>SKKJ01000027.1 GCA_007121575.1 Natronomonas sp. | reverse complement strand
GTCGACACCGGTATCGGCTGTGTCCCGCTCGAACGCGTTAACGGGCTCACGGACGCATACGTCGGATCCGAGATCGATCTAATGGTTCGGCCGGACGATGTTAGAGCCAGACCGGCGAGCCCCGAAGAAGCGAACGGCGAGGTTATTCACCGCCGTTATCTCGGGCCGACCGTGCTATATCGGGTCAAAATCGACTCGGGAGACGTCGTCGGTTGTATGCATAATCACGCGGACAAAGTCGGGCTGGACGATCCCGTCTTCGCCAGTCTCGATGCGGAACACGACCTCGCGTGGTTCCCCAGCGGTGAGCAAACGGTCGCCAACACGGTGCACGAGTAGGGCCGAAAACAGGTCGTTCACCCGATATGTGGAATCACTCGCTCGCCGAACTCGGAAATAAATCGCTCTCTGTCCGCTGTATACGCTGTCAGAAGCACCCCGTCCACGCCCGGAACACTACTGATCGCTTCGAGCTTCGATCGACACTCTTCGGCCGTTCCCGCGACCGCAAATCGATCGTTGAGATACGCTGTCAGTCCGAGCTCCTCGACCAACTCGCGATTTTTCGTTTTGCCCAACTCCTCGTGTTGGTGCGGTACGTACTCAGATTGCAACTGTTCGATCGGTTCTCGGTACCGTTCTGGAACGTGTTTCCCTTCGAGGGTGAACCGGAACGCGTGGTTCGCGCTCGCAGCCAGCGCCATCTTTATTTCATCGACCGCTTCCGCCGTCGTCTCTCTCACGTTCGCCTTCGCCAGGATCCACGTTTCTATATCGTCCGGATCACGCCCAGCCGCTTTCGCACCTTTGGTAACATGATCGATCGACTCTTGGATCAGCTCGGGGAACAGTCCAGTCCCGATGAAGACGCCGTCGGCGACTCGACCGGCTAACTCCAGCGTCTTCGGCCCTTCTGCGCCGAGAAAAACCGGTATTTCGGGTCTTTCTTCGAGATCTGAAACCCACTCAAGGGCGATCGTTGCATCGTCGTATTCAGACGGTTCTCCGCGACAAAGTCGTTGTACGGTCTGTATCTCCGTTTCGAGTTCAGCGAGGCGGGCCGGCCGTTCTCCGAGCGTTTGAACCGAGCTGTCACCGCTGCCCACTCCGAGAAGCGCGCGGCCACCAGATAGCTCGTCGATCGTACAGACGGCGCTCGCCGTGACTACCGAATGTCGGGTGATCGGATTCGTCACCGTCGGACCGATCCGAGCCGTCTTGGTCGCTTCGGCGACGACCGCGAGCGATGCGTATACGTCCCGCCAAATCGACTGTGAATCTCCGAGTCCGATCAGTTCAAACCCGTTTCGTTCGGCCATCACCGCGTGGCGTTCGAGGTCCGTCGGCGACTCCGGGGGAAAGAAGATTCCACACTCCATATCCCTTCGAGAGAGCTACCGGATAATAGGTGTTGGCTCGATCAGACTGCTTTTATACTCCCTCGCGGTAGCGCGTATATGCTGGCCGTACCACTCCACGCTGGTGTTGAGCATCCGAACCTCGTCTGGATTGTACTCTCGGGCCTCATCTCGTTCATCGTCGGCCTCGGACTCGGAACGTACTCGGATCGAGTTCGGTCCGTTGTCCGCACACTCACTGCGAAAACGGAACGGTAATCATCACCCATCGGGATTTCGAACCCAGTTATAACTTGTTTAAAAGCTCACGTGTTCACAGAGTCGGTCGAAGGCCCGTCGCTCGCGAGAACCGCCACATCGGTCAACGACGGCTTCGAAATACTGCAGGCGTTCTCTCAGTTCTTCACGGTCGTATCCGGGCACATCGAGCCGTGATGCGGCCACTGTCGCTTCGATGACTGCGTAGTACCCGCGGTTGGTCGTCGGAACGGTCTCACGTTCGATCGTCGATTCGATCGGGACAAGTTCCCACTCAATCCACTCCGTTCCGCGTTCTTCGCCGGAGCCGATCGGTTCGACCGCAACGGTTGCCCACGCGTCAGCGCTTTCGAGTATCGGTTCCGGTTCTTCTCGGATCGAACACGCGGCATCGACGAAGATAATGGGATCGTGGACGAACTGAACGTGGCCGTCGCCTTCGGTTTCGAAGTTTCGCCGTGTTCTGGTTTTTCCCCACGTTCGAGCGGTCACCTGATCGCCGGAGTCGCTAGCGAATACGCCGAGCGCAGCGACGTTCCACAGTCCGTTCGGACCGAGCGTCGTCACCACGGATTCGGTGACGCCGGCGAGTTCGACGGGCCATTTCGAGTCACTCATTTCACACTTCCAGCCCGCGCTCGAGGGCGATAAATAGGGCGGCAGCGGTGATATCTGCGGTCGTTCCGGGGTTTATATCACGGGCGACGAACTCGTCGCCCAGTTCGTTCGGATCTTCCGCTCCGTCGAGGACGGCTTGTGCCCGTCTGGTCGCTTCCACCGCCACGGCTTCACTGTTTCTCGTCACGATGAACGTGTCCGGTTCGGAGGCAAGGAGTCTGAGAAATGCCCGCGAAGCGCGTTCATAAATCGGACCGCGATCCGCAAGGAGCCATCCGGCAGCCGTAAAACTTCGCTCGAATCCAGTGGTCCACTCTGCAGCGACGCCGTCTCGGTCGGCCGATAGCTCCATGATGTCCGAAAGTGTCACGTTCTGGGTTCGCACCGCTTCGACGGCATCGCCTCCACGCCGAACATCTAACGCGTCCATCCCGTCCGGAGGTTCCTCGACAGCGACATCGACGTGTTCGAACGCCCGATAGAACGCACACGCATCCTCGACGGTCGTCTCGTTTATAATCGCGGCAACGCCATCCGGTGTAAGCCGGTCGGTAGCTGCGGCACGCACGAGCGGAATTATCATGAGAAGCGCACCAAACTGCGTGTTGCCACCCGATTGAGCACTCATTCCGGCAACCGCTCGCTCGAATGCAACACCGATCGATGGACCGTCCACAGCTTGCCTGATTCCGGGGAGCGAACCGACGGCACCGGCCATGAAGTGTTCGAACCGAAGATCGTCGTACTCCCGGTGTCGATCTACGTTACCCGGTTTCGGGGTTCCAGATACTTCGAGCAGGAGGGCGAGCTGTGCGTTTTCGGCGGTGTCACGCATCCGGGGTAACCTCTTTCGATGAAACGTTTTGCTCCGTGAACCAGGCTTCAGTCGCAGCTCGAACGCGTTTGAGGACTGCTGGGTTGTCGGATGGTCTGCCGACCGAGACCGCGTCGGCGCCATACTCGAGATACGTTTCGACGGTTTCTCGATCTCTGACACCGTTGTTCGCGATTACGCTGGCGGTCGGAACCACAGCAACGACATCTTCGATGATCGATTCGCTATCCATCGCATCGATATGCAACAGATCCACACCGGATTCACAGAGCCGTGTCGAGAGCGCGGGCAAATCGACCCCGGGCACTTCCGTCCGAACCTTGACGCTCACCGTCGCCCCTGTCTCGGCGGCCGTCTCAACGTACTCACATAAGCGGTCGGTGTCTGTCAGTAGTGACTCTCCCGCGCCGACAGCGCACATCTCCTCCTGCCGACAGTGGGCGTTTATTTCTACGATCGCATCGTGCTCTGCACAGACCGCGGCGGCTGCTTCGATCGGTTCCGTCGTCGCGCTTCGGACGTTCACTCCCGGTCGGATATCGGCATTCGAAAGCGCCGCGAGCTGTGAATCGATGAACTCGATGGGATCCGGCGGTATGAACTCCGTCCGGTCGCGTTCGCGAAGCTTTTCCGCCGCCGTTCGAGTCGACTCATCGAGAGCGATTCCACCCAGAAAGGCGCATCCGACGTATGGGGCGGCCGCTTTGGCCCACTCGACATCGGATTCGCCCGAAAGCGAAGCCGCCGCAACGCGCGGTTCGAACATCACGACACCTCCGCTCCGATCGTTTCGAGCGCTTCGGTAACAGCGTGACAGACCCGCGCACCATCTCCCGGTGAGCCGAGTTCGGTATCGGTTCGAACGATCGGTCGATCCAATTTCGTTTCGTCCTCTGTATCGAGTACGAACGCGTCAGCGAACGGATACGCCTCTGCGACGCCCACCGTTGAAGCATCGTAGCCGGACGCCGTGAGGAGTTTTCCGGCAGGGCCCGAAAAGACCTGATCCCCGATGAACGGTGACACGGCGACGACGGGTGTCGACTCAAGCGCTGTCCGGAATGTATCCATCGCGATCATCGGCCCGATGCTCGTCACGGGATTCGACGGACCGATGACGACGGGTGCATCAAGCGCGTCCAAGACGGCTTCTGTCGGCGCCGCCTCGTTCGCGCCTCGGAACTCGATCCTTTCGATAACTGGCTCTGCGCGACGGTGAACCCAAAACTCCTGAAAATGCATCGGGCCGTCCTCGGTATGGATGATCGTCGCGACCGGATCGTCGCTCATCGGCAAGACCGGCCGATCGACGCCGAGCGCAGTGGCGAGCGTGGCGGTCACTTCGGTAAGCGTTCTCCCCTCATCGAGCAGTCCGGTTCTGGTGATATGAACCGCACGATCACGATCGCCCAACTGCATGAACTCGGCGACGCCCGAAAAGCGACGCCAGCGAGCGAGCCGTCGACCCGACGTTTGTGCTTCATCAGAGAGGTATCGTGGTCCGGACTCGACTCCTGCCTCGTCTGCCAGTGTATGAATCTCTTCGTGTGTCGTCGTGCTGTCCCCCTCGATTCCCCACCAAGTCTCGCGATCGAGGATCCCTCCGTCAGAAAACAACGTCGTATCAATATCGGGGCAGACGAGGTGGCCGCCCATCTCCACGTCGTCTCCCGTGTTGCAGACGGCGGGCGTCTCCGTCGGACCGAAGATGTCGTCGGCCCCCCAAAGGAGCTTCGGCGTCCCGGTCCCGCCGGCCAAAAACGTAACCATACATCGGCTTTTGCGCGAGTGAATTTGTATCTAACCGTCGGCTGTGCCTCAATCGTCTCGACGGATCGGCGCGACGGTTTTTATCGAATGCCGCCCAAGCGCGAAACAGATGGTCACGATAAAGGACAGCGTTCACGACCATATCACCGTCGAGGGCGTCGCTGCAGATTTGCTCGACACGCCACCCGTCCAGCGACTTCGACGACTCAGACAGCTCGGGACGGTCAGTCTGGTCTATCCGAGTGCGAACCACACACGATTCGAACACTCGCTCGGCGTCTATCATCTCGCACGCGCGGCGCTCGATCAGCTCGGAATCGAAGGCGTGCATGCCAAGCAGATTCAAGCCGCCGCGATCCTCCACGATATCGGACACACGCCGTTCAGTCATAACATCGAAGCAGTGGTTGCGAGACGAACCGGTCGAATGCACGATGAAGTCGATGATCTCGTCTCCGATGGGGAAATCGAACGTGTGCTGGCACTACACGATATCGATCCCTCGGCAGTGAATGATCTGATCGTCGGCGATGGGGAGTTCGGCCAACTCGTCTCTGGGGAACTCGACGTCGACCGGATGGATTATCTCGTCCGCGACGCCCACCATACGGGAGTGCCGTACGGAACGATCGATACCGGTCGGTTGGTCCGCGAGCTTCGTTTCGTTGACGGCGAACTCGTGTTGGCGGAAGGAAACGTTCAAACTGCCGAGTCACTCCTCGTCGCCCGTTCGTTGATGAATCCAGTCGTCTACAACCACCACGTCGCCCGCATCTCGAAGGCAATGCTTCGCCGTGGGACGGAGCAGTTGCTCGAAAGCGGCGACGTAACCGCCGAGGAACTCAGACGGATGGACGATGCGGATCTGCTTGTCGCGCTTCGCTCCACGTCCGAAACGGCACCGATCGCCCGC
>SKKJ01000044.1 GCA_007121575.1 Natronomonas sp. | reverse complement strand
AGTTCGTACGCGCTGGAGATCCGAGTTCCCCCACCGCTTCTGATGCCGAAAAACTCCTCGCGGTCGACTTCCCACGCCTCCGCGTCGTGAGCGATATACACGAACTCCGCGTTATCGTATTTCCCCGTCAGATACCAATCCAGCGGCGTGAACGTTCGTTCGACGAGTTCCCGTTTCGACTCGCGCATCGATCCGGAGACGTCTCGGATGTTGACGACCACGACGTTCTTTTCGCGCTCTGTGGTGATCTCCGGATAGCGGTACCGTTCGTCCGCTCGACGGAACGGGATCTCTTTGATCCCCTCGCGACGGATACGGGCTGCTGTCGGCTCGTTTTCGACGTTTGCCTCCATCTCATCGATCGAACTCCAGCGTGATCGCTCCGTTTCAGGGATCGACTCGTATGCATCTTCGATCCAGGCTCGAGAGACTGGGATGTGCTTTGCACGTGCCCACTCGAAGACTGTCTGGGATGCCCATCCTTCAACACGAAGGGCTTCTTTGACGTAGTCTTCATCGAAATCCATCGCCAGCTTTCGCTTTAGCCCCTCTTTGAAGAGCCGCTCGAAATCGAGCGTACTCGCGGGGCCGCTTCGAGTGATATCGGTGAAGTCACCCTCCGTCTCTTCAAGAACCTTCTTTCCCTTCGGCTCGAGATCGAGGCCGAGCTCTTCATCGAGTTCGCGAGCGAACTCTTCGGGATCCATCTCATAGTACTCGTGTTCGCTCGTCTCCTCGCCGGCTTCGTCGCCATCGCCGTCATCGCCATCCGACGCGCTTTCCTCGGGTTTGCCGACCGGGTCTCCGATCTCGGGGGTCCCGCCTTGCCCCTGACCGACGCCCCCCATGTCTCGTTGATCATAGACGAACGACGGGAGATCGACGATTTTGATCGGTATCTTCACGCTGTCGGGGCGTGAGTTCCCGAGATCGCCGTACTGAATGAATTCGGCGAGGTCCTGTCTCTTCGATTCGCCGACTTCCCGATATCGTTCGAGGTCGTCTTTAAGTCCCATCGTCTTTCACCTCAGTCAGTTCCATCTGTGGTTGATCTGTTCCATCACGTATCGGCTGGTCAGCTCGGCCGATGCCGCCGAGTAGCCGAACAGCTCTTGCATGTTTTCGATCGTTCGAGCCTTGACGGACTCCGTCTCGGTTCCGGACGGTGGATCCGCCCACTGGGTGGGCGAAAGGTCCTCGTAGGTCCGTTTGACGTCGTTCCAATCGTAGCTTCCGAGCACCGATTCGATGATCGGAAGTTCGTGAAGATCCACGTCGGACGCTCGAAAGTTCTCGTCTCTGCTCTGCCAGGCGTGACGGTTTAACGCGGTGATGACACGGTCTGACCTGAATGATACAACTTCCTCGTTCGGATCGGTACCGTCGTAGTCCGCTTCGTCGAACCGGCCGAGGTGCTCGATTTCGAACACTTTCATCTTCAACGCGTCCGGCTGGATCGATTCGCCCCGGTCGTTCTCGATCGTCTCGTCTTCGACCCATGCGTACACGTGTTCGAGATACGTTTCGACGGTTTCCTCGTCGACTTGCTTTTCACGCATAATCGCATCGATCACGTCGGCCTCCTGTTGGCTGAAGACGTACTGTTTAACGGGCACAACTCTCGCTTCATACTCCGTCCGCTCGCTCGTCGAGAACATCGGCGCTTCATCGAGGCCGGAAACCATCTCGTTCAGCACATCCCGCGGCATGATGACATCTTCGACGTTCAACGTTTGGTGATGGCGGTCCGTCGTCTCATAGAGGAGGTCCGCGATGATATCTCGGGTGAACGTTATCGGAATTCCGTGCGCCCCATCCGTCGCCTCAGCGAAGTCGAATTCGTCTTTATCCAGACGTTCGTCCCCGTCTTGGAGATACCCGCGATCATAGATGAGCGCTTTATCGACGATATCCAGCCCAGACGGGAGCGAATCTGCATCGAGTCTCGTTACGACGGCGTAGAGTGCGGCGGCTTCGACCGTATGAGGTGCGAGCTCACGGTCGTGAATGTCGGTATCGGCGTGCCGAACCGGGATAACGAGCGGCTCGCGAATTTTCTCGTCGATCTCGTCGATTTCGTCGTAGGATGAGACATCCCAGATCGCCGTTTCGTTCGTCAGTTCCCGATGGACGAGTTCCGCTTCTAACGAAAGGTTCGTCAGATACGAGAACTCGTGTTTATCGAGCCGGCGTTTGAGCGCTTTCAGTGGATCTGAACCCTCCGCTTCAGCATGTCTGTTTAACTGTGCTTCGAGGTCGGGATTCGAGATGATGATGATCTGCGTATCGATATCCATCCCGATTCCCTTATCTAATTTAACGGTTTTTTCGTCGGGGATGTTTAACAGTTTCTGGAGCAAATCGGCGTGCTGTGCCGCATCTTCGACGATCGTCAAAAGACCGTTGCCCTGGGAGAGAACGCCATCGTAGCTGAACGCCTGTGGATTTTTTCGGCCTCTCGAATCGAGCTGTTGAAGCATTCCGGCCATCCACGAGCCGACGAGCCGCTCTTTCGGCGAGCCGTCGTCTTCGCTGTGAAGGACGCCGATGCCGCGTCCAACGTCGACGACGAAATTTTTCACACGGAGGTGCTTTGTATCCGTGACCGCAGAAAAGAGATCATTCACTCTCTGTCTGCGGTACTGCTCTTCGAGGTGTGCGTACGCTTCATAACTGAACGGATCGAGACGCGTCTCGAGGTGAATCGGGATATGGTCATCGTGCGTTTCGTTCAACTCTGCGAGGAGTTCGTTCCGGACCGGTTCCGGAAAGACCGATAGTGGATGCGATTGAACGGGGGATGGATACCAATCGTCCTCATCAGACGGGGGACGGTCGCCGTACGTCATTCCCGATGAAACGTCCGGCGTCGCGGCAATGTTCCATTCGACGGTGTATCGGCGACCCTCCTCCGTTTTCGAGAACTCCCGCAGTCCGTTTACCAAACAACGTTTGAGTTCAGATTTTCCGGTCGCGGTCGGGCCATCGATCCACAGGATCTTCTCTTCTTTCCCCCGTCGAGCGGCGATCGACCGAAGGTCTGTCACGAAATCGTTCAACACATCTGTGTTGCCCAAGATCGCGTGTTGGCCGTCGTTGTGTGGATCATCGAAGAACCGATACCGCTCCTTTTTTTCACCTTCTTCGATAACGGTTCGGGTTCCGACGGCTTCGATCGCAGCGAGGAGATACTTCGACGCATGCGCGGCTGAAGTCGGATTTTCGAAGATCGT
Organism: Natronomonas sp.; assembly: GCA_007121575.1. Classification (GTDB taxonomy): domain Archaea; phylum Halobacteriota; class Halobacteria; order Halobacteriales; family Haloarculaceae; genus Natronomonas. The sequence continues at coordinate 2,548 of SKKJ01000044.1, read as the reverse complement.
CTCGACGTATGCCGAGATATCCATCGGGGGTTCGTACGTTTCACGAAGCGTCTCGTCGGCTCGGTGAATGTAATCGTCGGCGGTCATTCCGATTCCATTTCTGTTTTGGCGACCTCGGCGCCGGCGAACTCAAGTACCTCCTTCGCCCCTTCGGTGCTGTATCCTTGCTCTTCGAGCGCGTCTATCCACGCGTTGCGCTCGTCGTCATCGAGCTCTCCGCTCGAGACGAGTGCCGAGAAGTTGATGTTGTGTTTCTTATCGTCCCATAGCTTCCGCTCGAGGGCTCGACGAAGTCGGTCGTTATCTTGTGGTTCGAAGGTATCACCGCCGCGGGCGCGTCGGCTGACCCAGTTTGCGACTTCCTGGCGGAAATCGTCTTTCCGATCCTCCGGCACATTGAGTTTCTCCTCTACGGCCCGGAGGAAGGTCTCATCGGGCTCTTGTTCGCGACCAGTGATCGTGTCTTCGATGGTGTCATCATCGATGTAGGCCATCACGTGATCCATGTATTTCTCACCCTGTCGCTGAATTTCGTCCAGATCGTATGCGAGCGCGTGTCGAACGTCCTCGATCGCCCGAGCTTTGTATTCGTCACGCACGAGTTCGAGATATCGGTAGTACGTTTCGAAGTTCTCAGTCGGGATCGAACCGTGATTTTCGAGGTTCCCTTCGAGATGGTTGAACGCGGTGAGTGCCGACAGAAACATTCGCTCGCGATGCATCGAATCCATGATCGCTTCGGCGATTTCATCGCCGATGAACCGCGGTGAAACGCCGTCCATTCCCTCGCCGATATCGGCCGCGTTCGCTCCCTCTTCGCGGAGCTTTTTCACATCGATATCATCGCCTTCCTCCAGCTCGCCGTTGTACGCTTTGGCTTTTTGAATGATAGAGATATTGCCGCCGTCAGGTTCTTCGATCCTCGTGAGCACGCCGAAGAGACCGGCCATCTCCAGCGTGTGAGGTTCGACGTGGATATCCGGTACGTCGGCGTTGTTCAGCATCTTTCGGTAGATCTTAGATTCTTCTTCGTACTGAAGGACGTAGGGGAAATCGATCCGCTTCGTTCGGTCGTTGAACGCCTCCATCTTTTCGTCACCCTTCTTTTCGCGGTACTCAGGCATGTTCGTCCGACCGACGATGACTTGGTCGATATCGATTCGCGGATTGTTTTTCGGCTTGATCGTCTGTTCTTGTGTCGCGTGCAAGAAATCGTACAAGAACTCCCGCTGTAATTTCAACAGTTCCTCACCGGAGAAGATTCCTCGATTGGCGTTACAAAACGCCCCAGAATAATCGAATGCCCGGGGATCACTCTCGCCGTAAACCGCGATCTTCGAGTAGTTGACATCGCCGGTGAGTTCGGTCTCGTCCTGGTTTTTCTTGTCTTTCGGTTCGAACGTCTCGATCGCTTGGCGCTTGTTCTCGTCGGCAATGAGTCTGATAACTTCGATGTGGTTTTCGAGGACGGCTTGCAGATCGTCGTCGTAGTGATCCAACAACGCGTCCATATAGAACTCGCTCGCCGGATCCAACGATTGCTCGTTTCGGATCGTATACGGTGCATCGAGCACGTCGTTGATGCCGTTGAGAACGCGTTCACGTTGTTCAATCGGAAGTAACACGAGCGGATCTTGGTTCATCGGAGAGCGAACCACGTCATCAGCCGGGTCTTGATCGAAGAGAACGTCACAGAGCCCCGTCCAGCGGAAGGTGTACATTCGTCCTGCTTCATGGGCGGTGTAATCCTCGAAATATCGGCGTACCTGCCGGTCAAAGTCGGATTTTCCGGAGCCAACTGGTCCAAGTAATAGTTTGATTCGCTTTTCGGGGCCGAGTCCACGAGCGCCCGATTTCACTTTATTCGTAAATTCGTGGATCGCTTCGTGGATGACGTGTCCGTAAAAGGTGTTTTCACCGTCGCCGAGCGGGTCCTCAGCTGCAAGGGCGTACTCAACGACGCCTGCAGTTTCATCGTACGATGTTCCGTAGTAATCGAACATGTCAGCGACCCGTTGGTGGGCATTGCGGGCGATTTTCGGATCTTCATATAACGTATCGAGGTACCACTGAAACGAGCGGGTTCTGCGAAAGTCGGCTGGTATCGTACTTCGGTACTCCTTACTGAGTTCTTCGAGGGTTTCCATATCGCTCATTACTATCACGGAGACGCACGGGGCGTCTCACCCGGGTGTCCGGGCTGGCAGCCGTCCCAGGATTATGCCGTGGTAAGCCATACCAAACAGCGGTGTCGACCAGAAGACTACGCAGAGAGATGACAGCGTGGTACGGCGGACGACGACAGTAATACCGAGACTATATTATATATGAGTACTACAGATATAAAAGCGTATCCCAAACGGCAGATGTAGCGCGATTTGAACACGCTTTAAAAAGCGGCCGGAGTCGTCCGGTTTTCAGGGTTTAAACGGTGAAATATCATATTCGGTTGGTTGTCGTTCAACATGCACTGAAAGAGCTCGCTTCGAACTGTTGAGAAGACGATTCGTATCTAAATTCCGTATCGGTGCTCTCAAAGGAGTAAAGT
>SKKJ01000277.1 GCA_007121575.1 Natronomonas sp. | reverse complement strand
TAATAGGGGTGACACAGTTGCCGGCCACACCGCCGATCGAGTGTTTATCCGCGATCGGATGGCGATCCCATGTCAACCGATCACCGATACCGCTCATCGCTTTCGTCAGGTGTTTCGTTTCTTCGAGCGAGAGGCCGTTGGTGTAAACCGCCGAGACGTACGCACTCAACTCGACGTCAGAGAGCCGATTTTCGTAGATATCGCGGACGATCGTCTCGTGTTCGGCCGATTGCAGTTCGATATCGTCCAGCTTCTTTCGGACGTATCGAACCGAACTCGGCGTGCCGGCCAGCGTCACGGTTACCGGTCCACGGAGATGATGCAGTGGTTCGGTCATCGCCGCGATTCCCGGCTCGACTAGCTCATCGGTTCGTTTGACGATCCCGGTCGTTGTCGTGCCGTTCCGCTCGATACGAATTCGGTCGAGCGGGTGTGCCCCCAACTCCTCGGCGTCCACCGTGTTCAATAAGACGAGTGGTCGACTCGTGCCGATATCGATGGTTATCGCTTCGAGGTCCATTCGATACTATCTGGTGGGTCAACTATAAAAACGGTAGCGACAGACGGGCGCGAGTATATAAATACCCGAAATCTATCGGGAAAAGTTCGTTTGGTGTTCTGTCGAACAGAGATATATGAAGAGCGAAAGCGAAGATACCGAAACCGGATATCACCGTCACCTCGAACGGAGTCAAAAGCGGTGGGATCGGAAAAGCGATAGGTACGATCGCGACGAGCGAGAATTGGCCCCGATGCGCGAGGCCGCGATCGGTTCTCTCGATATCGAAGTGGGCGATCGCGTCCTCGAAGTCGGCTGTGGGCCCGGAACGAACTTCGAGCAGATTCGATCCGAGATCGGAGAACACGGCTCGCTGATCGCGATCGATTACAGTCCTGACATGGTGAAGGCGGCTCGCCAGCGCGTCGAAAGACGCGGCTGGGAGAACGTCACGGTTCGGCGAGCGGACGCGACGGCGGCCGACATCGGGAACGGTTTCGATTTCGCCGTCGCGATCTTGTCGATGAGCGTGATGCCGGATATCCAAAAAGCGGTCGAAAACGTGTATAGATCGCTTCGAAACGGAGGGATGTTCGTCGCCTTTGACGTTCGTGACGTGCCGGAGGGACCGGCGCGAATCGTGAATCCGATTCTCCGATGGTATTTCCGGTGGTACGCCAACTGGAATCCTGACGGCGATGTCGTCGAATCGGTCGCCGCCGTCTTCGACGAGAGCGAAATCGTCGAAACATACGTCGCAGGTATTGGATACACCGTGGTGGCGCGAAAGTCGCGATGATTTCGAATACACATAAGCGAGATCGGCCGCTCAATCAGATCCCGCCTATCGATCCGTTATGAGATCGGTACAGATCTCGCTCACGTATGAAAAAGGCGCGACGCCACCGTTGCTCGAGAGGTTCTTCGAATCACCGGATCTCGACAGGGAGGTTATTCTCGGCGGACAGGTGGTTGACTCCGTCGAGACCGTTACATCGATCGTGTATGGAGATCTGAGCGCGTACGAAAGCCTATTGAGCGAAGACGACGGCGTGCTGGAGTACGATATCGTACCTTCCGAAGATGGATTGTTCGTGTATCTTCGTCGAGAGCTCGAATCGTCGGGGCAGTCCTTGTTCGACACGCTGGCACAGAAGACACTCGTCGTCGTTCCACCGATCACGGTGCGATCAGACCGGACAATTCGGATGACGGTCGTTGGACATCCGAACGACCTCAACACGTTATTTCACGGGATACCCGGAGCGATTTCGGTGGATATCAGGCGGATTCAAAACGGCGTAACGGTGAATACAGCCCGGCTCTCGAAGCGGCAGAGACTGGCGCTCCAGACGGCGTGGAACGTCGGCTACTATGAGATTCCTCGTCGAAACGGAATCGAGACCGTGGCCGAAGAACTTGGTTGTGCGGTCTCGACCGCCTCCGAGATACTTCGGCGGGGAGAGCGGCGGTTGATCGGCCAATCGCTCGACGTCGATCGATGACATCGCCCGACCAAAGCACATATTCGCCAGAATGACCTACCGAGGGCGAGAACACATGGCTAACCGATCGGGATCCGTCGATACTGATGGCTTCGAACGCGGGAGACGACAGTTCCTCGCCGGGCTCGGGGGAGCGGCAACGCTCGGACTAGCCGGCTGTACAAACCCGCTCTCGAGCGTCGATGGCTACGAGGTTTCCCAATCGGGATTCGATCCCGAACCGCTCCCGTATCACGAAACACATCCCGACGACGACCGGGTCACGATGTTCCGCGGCGGACTTAGACGGTTGGGCTATTATCCCGATGAGACGGTTCCCGAATCGGTCTCGGTGAACTGGCAGCTGCCGGTGAACTACGTCGGCCACAACGCGGCGAAGGCGAGCCCACTTCCGACGCCGGACGGCGAGACAGTCTTGATCCCGGCGGACACCGGACGAATGCACGCCGTGACGCCGAAAGGCGAGCATCTGTGGACGACGCAAACGCAAGCGACACGTCAGGGGTTTCACGCGACGCCGGTGATCGTCGACGGCGTCGCGTATATCGGCGGTTACGACGGCGCGAACATCGGCCAAGAGGCAGCCATGTACGCCTTCGACGTAAACACCGGCGAGGTGTTGTGGCGAACCGAAGAGATGACCGGATCGGTCGCAATCGGTTCCAGCGCTGGCTACTGGGAGGGGTATCTCTACGTCGTCGTCGAACATAGACATCCCGAGAAGCGGGGGGAACTGTGGGTGTTCGACGCCGAAAGCGGCGAGCCGCTGTTCGTCGACGATCGAATCGTCGACATGCCGCACCCCACGGTCGCGATACATCCGGAATACGAGCGGCTGTTGACGGGGTCGAACGACGGACGGGTGTACTGCTGGGAGTTCCCGTCACTGTCATTCGAGTGGTCGTTCGAAACCGGCCGCGACGTCAAGGGCCCGATCGCGACCTACGACGGAGGGGCGTTCGTCGGCTCGTGGGACGGGCATCTCTACCGACTCGATCTCGAAGACGGCACCGAGGATTGGTCGTTCGAAACCGATGGCATCGTCATGTCCGCACCCGGGATCGACCCCGACGCAAACGTCGTCTATTTCGGGAGTGACGACTGGAACCTCTACGCGCTCGACGCCGATACCGGCGAGCAGGTGTGGGCGACGAACGTCAACGGCCGTATCATCGGCGCCGTCACCGTGACCGCGGATGCGGTGTTGGTCGGGACGACGGCCGGTGAGATGGTCGCGCTCGAAAAGGACACTGGCGACATCAGGTGGTTCGTCGAGCACAACGGCCACGTCACCAGCGAGCCGGTTCCCCGCGATGGCCGGATCTACTACGCCGAGCGGGCCGTCGTTTCCGGGTACTGGGACGAAGACGAGGACGTGACGGTCGACGTTCCCGGCCACGCGTACTGTCTCGTCGAGGAATGACATCCTCTCCGTCGTGCACGACGGGAAGGAGTAGCCGACCGAGCCTCGGCGCGTGGACGTCGAGCACAGCGTATTAACGACCGCGGACCGTTTCTTCGGCAATGCGTATCGGTATCACCGGCGGGACGGGATTCATCGGCACGAATCTGATTCGACGGTTCGGTGGCGATGACCACGAGTTCGTGATACTCGCACGAGGTGTGGACGAACGAAATATTGCCGAATTGCAGGCGCGCGAAGGGATACAGATCGTTACGGGATCGGTGATCGATCGAAGTACGATGCGAGAGGCGTTCAGCGGCTGTGACGTTATCGCACACCTCGCTGGGATCAACCGTGAGCGTGGAACGCAGACCTACGAGAACGTTCACGTCGAGGGAACCGAAGCGGTCGTTTCGGCCGCGACCGATGTCGGTGCGTCGAAGATCGTACTGACGAGTTATCTGCGTGCTCGACCCGACTGCGGTTCCGGATATCACGAATCGAAGTGGAAAGCCGAAGAGATCGTTCGACGGGCAGGACTCGACTACACGGTCGTGAAACCCGGCGTCGTCTACGGTGCCGGCGATCAGATGTTGACGGCGATTTCCCGTTCGCTCGCGACCGTGCCCGTGTTTCCGCAGATCGGGCTAACACGGCGTCAGATTCGTCCGCTCGCGGTCGATGATCTCACCGACGTGTTACGGGCGTCGATCCGGGGTGATCAGCTATCAGAGACGACAGTCGCCGTCGTTGGTCCGGAAACGCTGACCGTCGCGGAACTCGTCAGCCGGGTCGGGACGGTGCTCGGGGAAAAACCGATCGTAATTCCGTGTCCCGTGTGGGCACATCGGATTTCGTCATGGATCCAAGAGCGCGTTATGGAGACGCCGATCGTCTCGACGGCAGGGGTGCGAATGCTTGCGGAAGGGGCAACCGATCCGGCACCGGTCGGTGTCTGTGAGCCGCTACCGGAAGCGTTGCAACCGACGCGAGAGTTCTCGAATGACCGGATCGAGGAATATCTCTCGGCACCCGAACGGATCGGCATCGACGACTTCCGGCTGTAAACCGCCTCACACGCTTCGCCTGCAGTAAATCCTCACGCTCAGCTCCGGTGCGCCTTTGCGTCGGTTCGCTTGAAAAACGGGAAGCGAGTGGTTTGAGTAGCCGTTCACAACGAGGTGGTGAATCCGCAGACTAGGTCACTCGTCGTCGTTGCCGTTGCCGTTGCCGTTCTCGTCGTCGTCGTTGCCGTTGCCGTTGCCGTTCTCGTCGTCGTCGTTGCCGTTGCCGTTCTCGTCCGGCTCTCCATTCTCGTCCTCGTCCGGTTCCCCGTTGCCGTTCTCGTCCGGCTCTCCATTCTCGTCCGGCTCATCGTCATCATCAGGCACTCCGTTCTCGTCCTCCGGCGCTTCATTCGCTTCGAGGTCCATCCACTCGACGTGCCCTGCCTCGACGATCGCTTCGGGCTCTAAGTTCGGGTCGGTGAGTATCTCACGAGAGAGACCGACCGGACCGGCGCGTGGTGGTGGGAGTTCTGACGAGTCGGACGTTTCGAACGTCGTTTCGGTCTCGTCGCCAACGACGACGCGCATTGCCATGCCGAACACTTCGTGTGGAGCACACTCGAGATCGTAGACACCGGGCGTATCGAACGAGTACAGCCACGAGGTCGGAACGGGACCGTTCGCCTCCCCGTTTGCATCGTCGTTCGCGTCACCGTTCTCTTCGACATCGTTGTCACCGTTCTCTTCAGCGCCGTTTTCGTCGTTCTCGACGTCGCTCTCGCCGTTGTCGTCAACGTCGTTTTCAACGTGCTCGCCGTTCTCCATCGGCGGCATATCGAGGTCGTCCGGAAGCGATCTCGGATCCCAGCCCATGATCGGTGAAGAGAACGGATCCACACCAGCGGGAATTCGGCGTTGCATCCCGAACGCCGGGTGATAGGACGTCACCGTGTGATCGGGCGTCTCGAAGACGAACCGGACGACATCGCCCGGTTCGACGTGAAGGCCGGTCGGTTGATAGAAGAAATCAGCCGGCCGTTCGGGGTTCGTCGACTGGGTGATGAGCGTTCGAACGACGTGAACGGTTCCGTCAGTCGGCGCCTGCATTTCATCGGGCTCGTCGTTTACCGGTTCGTCCACTGGTTCTTCTTCAGGATCGTCCTCGTGCTCGTCGGCAGCGGCCACACCGCCGAACGCGCCGACTGCGGCGCCGGCACCGAGAAGTTTCATTAGGTCGCGTCGATACGATCCCAGTCCAGTGGATTCAACTTGCTGAGACGCTGTCGCGTCTGTTTTTTGAGTATCGCTCATGCAGTCGTCGGTTCGGCGACCTCGTCGATAGTAATAAACGACGTATTCAAAGTAATGTAAAC
>SKKJ01000103.1 GCA_007121575.1 Natronomonas sp. | reverse complement strand
GCGCAGGCACTCGCGGAAGACAAGCAAGGCGAGGTGCGGCTCGTCTGGGAGATTGTGCAATTCCATCCGTCGTACCACTACGACGACGACCCGATCGAATCCGTGCGCCGCGAGACTTTCGATCGTCTCCGTAACGTACGCGCGGAACGTGTCTTCGGAAACCCAAAGCGTCCCGTCGAAACGTCGGTGCTCGGCTGCGATACCGACCGGGATCGTCGGGCCCACCAGTACCTCGGTACCGTGTTCGGCAGCGTATCGCTCGGCACCTTCGTCGGCGATCGATTCGGCGGTTATCGAATCGAGGCCCAACGGCGCGTGCGGCCCGTGCTGTTCGGTACTTCCGACCGGTAACACAGCGAGATCCGTCTCGACGTCGCGAACGTCGGTCCACGTCGAGTCGGAAAGTCGCATCGAAAGCTTACGCGATGAGCAGTTCTTCGCCGCGTTCGACCCTGACCGTGGCCGGTGGCGAGATCTTGTTGTACGCACGGCGGAGCGAGTCCTTCGCGACCTCGGCGTCCTCGGGGTGACACCAGATGGTAAAGAGCTGGTCGCCTTTCGGGATTCGGGCGGCCGTGCCGACGATCTTACCGAACGATTGCCGCATGCCGTCCGAGACACGGTCGGCACCCGCGCCGGTTGCCTGTTTGTTCTCCCGGATGACCTGGTGTGGGAACTTCCGGAGGATCATTTTGTAATCGCCGTTCTCGCCGAGTTCTTTCAGCATGCGTCGGTTGGCCGAAAGCCGCGCGGCTTCCAACGACCCGTGACGGATCTGAACCGCCTCGTCGACGATCAGACTGATCTGTACCTCGTAATCGTCGGGTTCCGCATCGAAGTTGCCCATCTTGTACTGGGCGATCTTCGAGCCGGGGATGCCCGTAATATACTCGCGCCGGGTGTACGCGGGCTTATCGATATCCCGGTACATCGAAGCGGGCTTGTCACTCATAGTACCAGAAAAGTGGGTCAGTTCGCTGATAAAGGCTTCGAACCGCGTCGTGCGACGGTGTTTCGGTGGGTACAGGTCAACGGATCACGCAGTTTCGTCCAGCGGAGATCGAGTCCGCTCCTTCGACGGCGACGAAACGAGCGTGATGGAGGCTTCGTCGTCGATCCACCGACCGTAGACGACGACCGCGAAACAGCCGACAAGTGCCGCGGTAAACCCGAGAATTCCGCCTTCAGGACCCACCGTACCGCCGTGAACGAACGCCGACCCAACACGATCGGTTTCGACGAGGTGGACGCCCAAATCAAGCCCGCTAACCGGCAATCCGAACACGAAGTGAGCGAGGTTCCACGTGATGTGAAATCCGATCGGAAGCCCGAGCCGACCGGTGAGGACGTACCCGAGTCCCAACGCGACACCGGCGAGCGTGATCGTTCCGATGCCGAACAGCGTCATGTTAGGATTGAGACCGTGGACGACGCCGAAGACGAGACTCGATAGCGCGACGGCACCGAAGATCGCCGTGCGCGTCTCGAACGCTGCCGTCAACCCCTCGGCGACGTTCACGAGCAGATACCCGCGAAAGAGCAGTTCCTCGTAAAATCCGACGATACACATCAACGCGACCACGAGGGCGAAGCCGGCAACGACCGAGAGGTTCGACGGAGCGCTCGGGGCGAAACGAGGCTGGTAGACGCCGAGAGAGAAGCCAGCGAGATACAAACCGACGATCAACCCACCTCCAAGCGCTAAGCCGACAGCGAAATCGCGCCACCATCGCGTATCGATATCGAGGCCGAACTCCCGAATACGACGTCGGTCGAGAGCGCGTGTCACAATGGCGACACCGAGTGCGATCGCAAGCCCGCTCGCGACCCCGTAGCTGATAACCGAAAGCGGCTCATCGAAGCCGAAAAACAGCTCGTCAATGAAAAAGAACGCCACAGAGCCCGCAACAGAGATGAGCAGGAGAAACACCGTCGCAACGAGCAAGCGCCACGGAGTCCGCAGCCGCCCGGACGGCGCTCGAACGATCGATCGACTCATATCGGCCGTTCTCGTGGCATCCGGATGAACGTTTCGTCAAATCGACACGAAACGGTTGGATCGGTCGTTCGACCGGTTGCCGATGGGAGGGTTTACACTCCCACCACGCACATAGCGATCGTATGACATGGAGCGTTCTCGTGGGGCGGCACCCACACGAATCCGTACGCCCGGACTACGACGGCTGGGCAAACGTCACCGTTGCCGCAGCGTACGATAGCTTGGAGGAACTCGATGCGGATCTTCCGACGTTCGACGCGGCCGTCCTCGGCGGATACGAACTGCCCGCCGAACGACTCGAGCGAGCGTCGAACCTGAAGATGATCACCTCACCCGGCGTCGGGCTCGACGCAGTCGATATCGGCGCGGCAACGGACCTCGGGATCATCGTCTGTAACAACCTCGGCGCGAACACGCGCGCGGTCGCCGAATACAGCATCACGACGATGCTCGCGGTCAGGCGAGAACTCCGGCGAGCAGACCGGAACATCCGAAACGGCGTCTGGGACAAGTTCGATTACATGAACACCGAGATCGCCGATCAGACGATGGGCGCCCTCGGATACGGGGCGATCGGAAGTCTCGTTCTCGAATTGGCCCAGGGGCTGGGGATGGACACCGTCGCGTACGATCCGTACGTCGATACGTTCGCAGACGGCGTCGAGTCGGTCGACAGCAAGCTGGAACTGTTCGAGCGCGCCGATGCGGTCGGCGTTCACGCACCGTTAACCGACGAAACGCGAGGCACTGTCAGCGAAGCGGAGTTGCGCGCGCTGGGCGAAGACGGGATCTTGGTGAACGCGGCCCGTGGCCCGCTCGTCGACACCGACGCACTCGCCACAGCACTCGAAGAAGAGTGGATACACGGGGCCGCGATCGACGTCTTTGACGAGGAGCCGACCACCGAGGACCACCCGCTGTTCGAATTAGACAACGTGCTTGTCACCCCGCACATCGCGGGATCGACGGCGAAGTCCGTTCCGGCGAAACACCGCGGGGCCGCGGAAAACGTCCGGGCGGTCTATGAGGGGCGGTTACCGGAAACGACGGTCAATCGCGATCAGCTCTGTCTGCGAGCCGCCCACGGTGGCGACCGGGAACTCGAGGAAGCAGATCCGTTCTGAGAGGAGAACGTTGCTCCGATCGGCACACCAGAAACCGGCGCCGGCGACGTAGTTTTATGTGAATATCCACCAAACGTCAGGGTGGCATGGCAAGCACAATCGCGGAGAAAATATTAGCGCGAGCGGCCGGGGAAGACCCGGCGACAGTGTCGCCCGGCGATCATCTGATATGTGATATCGATATGGCGATGTCGCACGATCTCGGCACGGACGGCGTCATGGAGCACCTCGAAGAGATGGGCGTCGAAGAGCTGTGGGACCCGTCGCGGATCGTCTGTCCGATGGACCACGTCGCGCCATCGCACACCGTCGAGGACGCCAATCAGAAGTCCAGAATACGGCGGTTCGTCGAAGAACACGGTATCGAGAACTTCTACGATGTCGGGACGGGGATCTGTCACGAGGTCATGGTCGAGAAAGGTCACGTGCGCCCCGGCGAGCTCGTCGTTGGAACCGACTCGCACACGACGAGTTACGGCGCGTTCGGCGCCGCCGGAACCGGAATCGGGTTCACCGATATGGCCTACGTGTACGCGACCGGACAAAACTGGTTTCGCGTGCCCGAAACGATCCGGTTCGATGTCAGCGGAACGTTCGGGAAACGAGTCTCTTCGAAGGATCTCCTCTTACAGATAGCCGGCGAGTTCGGAACCGATGTCGCGCGCTATCGTGCCGTCGAATACGCCGGGGAAGCCATCGAGGATCTCGCGCTCGACGACCGGTTTACGCTCTCGAATATGACCATCGAACTCGGCGGGAAGTTCGGTTTTACGCCGGTCGACGAAGCGGTGACGGAGTTCGTCGACGAGCGAACCGACGAACCGTACGAGCCACAGCGCGCGGACGACGACGCCGAATACGAGGCCGTGTACGAACTGGACGCCGACGAGCTCCGACCGAAAGTCGCCAAACCACACCGCGTCGAGAACGTCGTCGATGTCGACGAGGTTGTCGACGTCGAATTGGACCAGGTGTTCATCGGCTCGTGCACCAACGGAAAGTTCGAGGACCTGAAAGCAGCCGCCGACGTCATCGAAGGCAACGAAGTCGCCCGCGGAACCCGGTTTATCGTCACTCCCGCGTCGCGTGAGATCTACGCGAAAGCCGAGCGCGAGGGGCTGATTCGAACGTTCACCGATGCCGGAGCGACGATCACGAACTCGACGTGCGGTGCCTGCATCGGCATGGGGATGGGCGTGATCGGCGACGACGAGGTGTGTCTCGCCGCACAGAACCGAAACTTCCAGGGCCGGATGGGTGCTGATAGCTCTGAGATATATCTCTCCAGCCCCGAAACGGCGGCCGCGTCGGCGATCACGGGTCGGATTACCGACCCGACGGAGGTGTGAACATGCGGGGAACCGCGTACGTCTTCGGCGATGAGGTCAACACCGACGTGATCACGCCGAGCGATTACTTCGGCCAGCCGATCGAGGTCATGGCCGAACACATCTTCGAACCCGAGCGACCCGGTTTCGCCGAGGAGATCGAAGACGGCGATTTCGTCGTCGCCGGCGAACACTTCGGCTCCGGGAGCAGCCGCGAAAGCGCACCGATGGCGATTCAAGCCGCCGGCATCGGCTGTGTGATCGCCGAGTCCTTCTCACGGATATTCTATCGGAACTCGATCGTGATCGGACTGCCAGCGTTGACCGTCGAAGGGGCGACCGATCACATCTCCGAAGGCGACGTACTCACCGTCGATTTCGACAGCGCGACGATCGAAAACGAAACGACTGGGGAAACGCTCGATTTCGAGCCGCTGCCAAGAGAAGTCCAGCAAATCTTCGATGCCGGTGGAATCATCGAACACTACCGACAGCATCCGGAAGGGTTGCGGATCGACGACTGAGTACAAGGGTTAGTTACCGATCTCGGCACCCTCGGTGGTGTCGTATTTCGCCGCGTCTTCTTCGGGGAGGTATTTTTGCTCCCACTCGACGACGTCGGAAAACCCGGAGAACTCGTGCAGGTCGAACGGGAGTTTCTCGAAGTCCTCGACGATCGCATCCATCGCCTCGTTCGGATCCTCGACGAAGCGCTGTGTGTTCTCATACACCGTCTGGATCGTCGCCTTGTTCGAGAAGGCGGGGAAGATGACCAGATCATACCCCATCGAGTCGAGCCGATCCACGGCCGTATTCGGCGAGATGCCGGCGTAGTTGTACAACATCGGCGCATCGACGGCCTCGCACGCGGCCTCCATCTCGGCCTCATCGAGCAACCCTTCGACGAACGCGAGATCCGCACCGGCCTCACAGTAGGCGTTCGCACGATCGATCGCATCTTCGAGAGAGCCGCCGACCGAACCGCGGGCGTCGGTTCGAGCGATGATGACGAACTCTTCGTCTCGTTCGTCGCGAACGTCCGCAGCGGCCCGATATTTACCGATAGCCTCCTCTTTCGGGATCACCTGCCGACCTTTGACGTGGCCGCACCGCTTCGGGAACGTCTGATCTTCGATGTGGATGCCGCCGATTCCGGCTTTGATGAACTCCTGGACGGTTCGGATCACGTTCGTCGCGTTCCCGTAACCGTTATCGGCGTCGGCGATGACGGGCACGTCGACGGCTTCTTGAATCCGGTTCGCGTTCTCGACCATTTCGGGCATCGTGATGAGTCCGGCATCGGGAACCCCGACGCGAGAGACGGAGGTCCCATAGCCGGTCATATAGATCGCATC
>SKKJ01000342.1 GCA_007121575.1 Natronomonas sp. | reverse complement strand
GGAGAGCCGACGAACCTCGACGTTTTAAACGTCGATGTCGTCGATGAGCAGTTCTTCGATTTCACCCAAGCGGACATCGATAGAGAACTCCAATGAGACGGGTCGTCGCACAAGGAACGTTCGATCTACTTCACCCCGGGCACCTACAGTATCTATCGGATGCAAAGGCGATGGGTGACCGACTCTCCGTCATCATCGCTCGCAGCGAAAACGTTACGCACAAAGCGAAGCCGATCGTCCCCGACCGCCAACGACGGGAAATGGTCGCGGCCCTCGATCCGGTCGATGAGGCGGTTCTCGGTCACACAGAGGATTTTTTCGTCCCGATACGCGAGATCGATCCGGACGTGATCGTACTCGGACACGACCAATACCACGACGAAGAGCGGTTGTCCGAGCAATTGGCCACAGAAGGGATCGAATGCGAGATCGCCCGTGCCTCGGCACGGACGCCGAAAACCGACGACGAGATACTCTCGACGGGACGGATTATCGATCGAATCTGTGAGCGGCGTTGTTAATCACTCACCCGTTTCCGAGAACGGAATCGTAGACGCCTTCGAGCGCATCCATCGACCGTTCGACGCTCAACTGTCGTCGCTGGGCTGTGAGACCTCTGGGAAGTTGGTCGGTTTTATCGAGCGTGTCGCTGATAGCTGCTCTGAGCGCATCGATGTCACCGGGTGGAAAGTGTGTACCGGTCTCGTCTTCGGTGACTGCTTCCGTGAGCCCTCCGGCGGCGGCGGCCACGACAGGCGTCCCACACGCGATCGCCTCAAGTGCGACGAGACCCTGCGTTTCGACGGGACTCGGGAACACGAAGGCATCGAGAGCGGTATAAAACGTTGAAAGCATCTCCCGATCGAGAAAGCCGAGGAAATAGACGTCTTCTCGTGCTGCCGCGCGGCGTTCGAGTGCGGGACGAGCGGGGCCATCTCCAGCGAGAACGACAGCCACATCGAGCGCTTCCGTTGCGTCGAGAACATCATGTAGTCGCTTTTCGTACCCATGGCGACCGGTATAGCCGACGAGCGGCCCGTCCGGAAGATCATACCGTTCACGGAACGTCTCGATAGCCGCCTCGGACGCGGGCGAAAATCGATCGGTATCGACACCGTTCGAAACGACGTAAACCGGCGTTTCGTTCACGTCAAGTGATTGTGCAGCGGTTTCAGAGGGTGCGATAATCGCGTCTGCGGCCTCGAAGTACCACCGTTCGTATCGATCGGCGACGCGCTGAATCGTCCCTTCGAACGTCTCACAGAGGTACTCTGCATACGCTCCGGCAGGTGTGTGATACGACGCGACGAGGGGCGCGTTAACGATCGAAGCGAGTCGTTTTCCGGCAAGCCCGAGCGTGAACGGTGTGTGCGTGTGAACTACGTCGAGGTGAAGCTCGCGAAGACCGTTCGGCACCGTTGGCCGGGCAAACCGAAATCCGCGGTAGAACGGAAACGGTGCGCTCGCGACCGGATACTCCCGGCGCTCCGGGGTATACTCGCGTGCTGCAGGATAGACGAGCGGCATTCGACCGCCGCGTTGCTTCCATCGCCGTCGCCACGTATGAACGGTGTAACTCACCCCGTTGACGGTGGGGAGATACGTATCGGTAAACGTCGCGACAGTCCGCATGCCAGCGGCTTCGGTGAGGGAGGATTAATCGGTTGTGGCTTGCCGATTCGTCGCCATCTCGTAGGCGTCAAGCAGTTCGGTCCGAACACGATCGAGGTCGTGTCGACGCGCGGTTTCTTTCGCGTTCTCGCCGAGGCGCTCTCGAAGGAGTGGATCGGCCGCGAGTCGTTCGAGTGCGGTCTCGAACTCCGAGAGCGTTTCGCACAAGAGACAGTCCTCACCATCCGTATAGAGCTCCTCGAACACCGGGATCTTTCGAAGAACGACCGCGGCCCCGCAGGCCATCGCTTCCAACACGGCGATCCCCTGATTTTCCACGTTCGTCGGGAAGAGATAGACGTCACCCGCAGCGTATGCCTCACGAATATCATCGATCCATCCGGTGAACGTGACGTTATCCGGTGGCGAACGGACGAGCCGCCGGACCGTCGGTGACGCGTGCGGCCCGGTGTCATACGGGCCGAACCAAACGAACTCGTAATCGGTTCGTGCCGCGAGCCGACAGAACGCCGAAACGCCTTTTCGTTCGAAGACGTTCCCGACCGCGAACACGACGAGTCCATCGAGATCGAATCGTCGGCGAGACGAATCGCGTAACGACTCATACCCCGCGAGCGTATCGATATCGACGCCGTTCGTGATCGAGCGAACCGGTGCGGTGATCGGGTACGTAGAAAGGGTCGATCTCGTGTACTCGCTCGGACAGAGCACCAGATCGGCCCGCGAATAGAGCCAACGAAGATACCGTTCGAGTATGGGGCCAACGGTCGCCGAGCCACGGAAACTTCCGGCGAAATCCTCTCGGGTGACGTGTGCGTGGAGTACCAACGGGAGATCGGTGCGCACAGCGTGTTCGGCGACGGTAACTGTTCCGGGTCCGATGAGGTTGCAGTGAGCGAGATCGTACGATTCGAAGGCGGGATCACCGACCAGCCGTTTGAGCCCCGCCGTCGCGGGTGACCCGCCAGCCCACGGTGACGTTACAAGACGGTGCTCGCTGTCAGCAAGCGCTTTTCGCTGGTTTCTAACGGCGGTGCCGATGCCGCTTCGTTGAATCCGATCGGCGAGTTCGAGATAGTTGAGGATTCGCACGCATCTCGACGTTGTTCGGTACCGGTCATAAATCACCGGAGTGAAATAGAGCGAATACCGAACGGCAGTCGCTAGAAAGCATCATTATGCGTGGGGAAACGAAGCGACCTTTGTGGAGGAAGCCGAACGATAAGCCATGTCTACAGCACGCGGTGGCGTGGTTCGAGAACACCCTCGCAGTTTCGCGGCCGTCTTGACACTCGTCGGCTACGTCGTCGTTATCGGAACGCTCTATGCGGATACAGGGGTTTATCCAGAGATATCCGAATCGACGGTCGATCTGTTAGCGCACGCGATCGCGATCGTCAACGCGGCGACGATCGCGTGTCTCATCGCCGGAATCTACTGGATCCGATCGAATCAGATCGAAAAGCACCGCGCCGCGATGATCGCCGCGTTCGTGTTGATCCTCGTCTTCCTCGTGATGTACCTACTGAAGACGGGTGGAGGTGGCCGAAAAGAGGTCCTCGCCGGAGCGCCGCTTCGAACGCTCTATCTCAGTATGCTCGGTATTCACATCTTCTTGTCGGTCGTTGCAGTCCCCTTTGTCCTGTATGCGATCACCCTCGGTCTGACGCGAACCCCCGCCGAGCTGAAACAGACCGCACACGCGCGAGTCGGGCGAATCGCCGTGACGACGTGGCTCGTCAGTCTCATATTGGGTATCGTCGCATACCTCATGCTCACGTTCTACTACGGACCCGAACAGATCGAATTCGTTCGAGGGATGGCATGAGCAATCGAGGCAAGAGGTTTTAAAAGGGTCAGCATCGATTAGTGAGTATGGATGTCATACACACCGCGATTTGGGTATCGGACCTCGATAACGCACGAGCGTTTTTCGTCGACGGACTCGGACTCGAAGAGAACTGGTCGTTCACGCTCGACGGAATCACGAACGTCTATGTTGGCGGCGAAAACGGCGAAATCCAGCTCCGGTATTCGGACGATCACGACGAGCCGAACCCGGATCGCGAAACGATCGATCACATCGCTGTGTCGGTCGACGATGTCGACGCCGAGACAACCCGTATGGTCGAAGAAACCGGCTGTGAAGTCGTCGATGGGCCGCTGACCGTGGAGGCGGCTGGCGCTCGGGTGTCCTTCATCGAAGGACCGGACGGATACGTCGTCGAGCTCGTCGAAGACAAATCATAACACGGATTCGCCCACTGTATTTGAACGCTCGATCGATGATCGATGTGAGTGACGACGCTAAATAGAACAGACCGTGACCAGTGGTCGTCGCAATCGTCGTTTTCTCCGATGGATTTCGCTCTGTAGAGCATCGCCGAACCCCCATCGGACGCGTCCAGCTGGATGATATCTGACTCGTCATAGACTTCGAAATCAACGATGACGAAAATCACGCACAGCACGGTGGTCTGTCCATAGTTTTAATACTCACACTCCCACAGACGGTGGCATGGCAAATCCACCATCACACGTCGCGATAATCGGTGCAGGGAACATGGGGACGGGACTCGCGGTCCAGTTCGCTCGGTATGGGACCGCTGCAACGGTGATCGATCATCGCGAGTCGAATCTCGAGACGGCTCGAGAAACGATCACCGACGCGCTCGGGTTTTTACAACGCGAAGGGATGCTGTCGGAAGATCCGAGCGAAATCCGAGAGCTGATCGACTATACGCTCGATACGGCCGCAGGCGTTTCCGAAACGGATCTCGTGATCGAGACGGTCTCCGAAAACCGAGAGGTCAAACGAACCGTGTTCGAGACGGTCTTCGATGCGGCACCGGCCGATGCGATCTTATCCTCCAACACGTCCGGCATTCCGATCACAGAGCTCGGCGAGTTCGTTCCAGAGCCGGAACGTGTCGTCGGCTGTCACTGGTGGAATCCGCCGTATTTGCTCCCGCTCGTCGAAGTCGTACGCGGCGAGAAAACGTCCACGGAAACCGTCGAACGGACGGTCGAATACGTCGAAAGCGTCGGACGGAATCCGATCGTCGTCGAGCGTGACGTGCCGGGGTTCGTCTGGAACCGCATCCAGTTCGCAGTAATGCGAGAGTGTGCACATATCGTCGAGGAAGGGATCGCGTCCATCGAAGACGTCGACCGAGCCGTCAGAGACGGGTACGCACTCCGAACCGCGGCCGTCGGTCCGTTCGAGACGGCCGATATCTCGGGGGTGGACCTGTTCCAAGACGTCGGAGAGAATATCATGCCGCATTTGTCAAACGCGACGGAACCGGGACCGATGTTCGAAGAGCGGATCGCGGACGGCCGAACTGGTGTCGCAGCAGGGGCCGGCTTTCACGAATACGAAGAATCGCTCGCCGAAGCGATCGAACGCCGAGACAAACGTGTTTCGGCGATTCAGCGCGCACGCGAGAAAACGCGAGGGCGAGAGGACGTCTGATCGAAAGAGCGAGTGACAGCGATCGGAAGGTCGAAACGGTCCACTCAAACGCCAATCGAGACGAAACAGGCGGACGATATGTTTCAATCCGTCCGTGGGATCGCATACGCGCCGGCAGCGAAGAACGCGATCGCGAGAGCGGTGAGGACAGCGAGATTCAACAGCGGATCGGAGCCGACAAACCCGGTCTGTGGGGAGTTCATAGCTGAAGCGGCAGGTTCGTACGTCGCGGCCCGAAGCCCGCGAGCGAAATACGTCAACGGCGACAGTTCGAGCAGCGGGACGAACCACGACGGGAGCATATCCGGTGTGACGAAGGTTTCAGAGAGGAACAAAAGCGGGATCGCGACGCCGTTGGATGCGGCGATGACGCCGTCTTGTGAGTCGGCGATGCGACCCAACACGGCACCGAGACCACAGAAGAGTGCAACACCGAAGACGAGGTACGGGACGAGAAGCGGTGAAACGACGAACACGGCATCGGTCGCCAAAACTATCAGACCGAGAATCAACAGTGAAGCGAGTCCGATGACGACGATATTGACGAGCGTCTGCGCAAACAGCCACTCGGCCCGAGAGAGCGGCGTCGTTGCAAGCTTTTCGAAACGGTTCCCTTCGCGGTGTCGGGCGACTTCACTTCCGATACGAGAAAGCGGAGTGAAGAGCACGACAACGGCGATATATCCGGCGACGTAGTAGCCCGGTGGCTCGGCAAACAACCCACCGTCGGTGGGGTCCGTCTG
>SKKJ01000010.1 GCA_007121575.1 Natronomonas sp. | reverse complement strand
TCCATCGAGAGAGTGTCCTCATCTCATCCCCGAATTCTCGTTCCGATCCACTACCCACTAACCGCCCCGAGTACCCATACCCTCGAATGCGCCCGCCGGATCGCCCGCGACCGTCAAGCAACGGAGATCGTCGTGTTCCACGTCGATCCATTTCGAAACTCACGATCTCCGGACAGACAGGAGATGTCCAAGGCGATCGCGCAGATACTCCCCGAACAACTGACAACATTGAGCATCAGTCGCAACATGTTCGTCGAAGAAGCGATCTGTGACGAAGCACAGTCCATGCAGGCGGACGTTATCGTCCTCGGCAAGTCCCAAGAGGCGGCTTGGCGACGATTGCTTAATCGTGTCCTTGGGAATGATCCCAACATCGCCGCGTATCTGTGTACTCACACAGACGCGGAAGTCATCGTTTCCGAATGAATACTCGTCTGATCAGCAATACGCGAGGCTACAGCACCACCGCTGCACAATCATCCGTTCGGGTATCGACGAATCTGCATCGTTCATCTGCTGTGACTACACGATCAGTTCGGCGCTCAGGAAGCCGGGTCACGAACAGGTATGAGACCCTGAGCCATGAGTCGGCGCGCGATCACGACGAGCCCGTTCCCGAATCCCTCACCGAAGATCGCCTGTTCTTCTTTCGAGTCGGGCATGATCGAACTCACGAGAATCGTCGAGCGGTCGATCAAAAGGAGCCGACCGATCGACGTGTCTTCTTCGGTCGTATCCGCACCGTGCAACCACTCCAGCCCGGAGACGAACGTCGTGGCGTCCGGTACAGCCGCTTGAATTTGGTCTTGGAGCGATGGAGTTAACGCACCAATGATCAACTCGACGCCGTTACCGACCTCGTTGAGCGTACCAATGAGATCCTCGGTCAACAGCGATTTATCACCGATGACGAACACGATTTCGTCCGTCGCCTTTCCGAGGAGTTGCTCCGTTCGGTTTTCAATCCCGTCCTCTCCCGCCATTGCCCACACCTCCTGAACAGGGGACTCATCCCCCTCCTCGTCAACGATCTCGATCGTATCGAGGGCGTCGTGCAGTCGCTCGACACGAGCTTCGTACTGGTCACGGAGCGTTTCGGTTGCCTCTTCCAGTGAGACCGCACGAAATTGCTGGGGACTCGAATGCTGAATTTCGACCAGGCCCTGGGCCTCAAGAACTCGTATCGCATCGTACACCCGGGTCCGGGGGACCTCAGTCAACTCGCTGAGTTTCTTCGCGGTTCCCGTATTGAGACGGGTCAATCCGACGAAACATCGGGCTTCGTATTCTTTCAAGCCGAGTTGTTGGAGGACCTCGATTGCTTCCTCCAAGTGTTCTGGTGTATCCATGTGTCACAACATCCTGGAAAACCCCAGGACTTCTCTGATGGTTATCGACCTGGATCAATAGGTATTATCACGCTATTGGCTGGACGTTCGTGAGTTGTCGTCAATTACATCGGTCTCGCGGACGGTGTCAGCCATATTGGTGGTTTAAAAAAGTATTCCCGCTGGTCTTCTCCGCGAAGAACTGTATCAGGTTGATGATGGCGACACAACAATGAAAGTCGTCGCAGCACTACTATTGGATGGCCTTGAACCGGCCCACGACAGGTAGAAAAGCGCGTCGTCTGGACGGTCGATCGATAGACCTCGACCACTGACTGTGTACCTGGGTTTTTGCCCGACTGAGGAAGAAGAGGTCGTTTTCATGACTGTCTAAGCTCTCCTTACTGTGGAAGTCATCAAGGTGTGAGTGAAGACTGCGGATCGAGGCGTTTTGTTCCAACTCGGTGGGGTTCCGAGGGACGTCCAAGATCGTATTCAAGACGAGATTCCCGGCACGACGATGTTCAAGTCGCTGTGGGTCTGATCAGACACGTCGGCTGGGCGATTCATGATCGTAAACGGACGGAAAACACTCGTGAACGCAATCGTCAACGGGGTGGATGCAGAACCGTCCAATCAACGGTCGGCGACCGCGATCGGAGGACCAATGTGAACTAGAAATGATAAAAATGTGACACTCATATATTATTCCGTATCGGTATTTTTCACCAGTGGATTCTAGTCAGGCAGCGACGATCAGTCAGGCAGAGGTGGCCCCTACGACGGGAACACGTCCTCGTCGGAATCGTGTTTATCGATCTACTCGGGTTCGGTATCATCATCCCGATTCTACCGTTCTATGTGCGTTCGTTCGGTGTGAGTGACGTATTCATCGGTCTGCTTGCGGCAGCGTACTCGCTAGCGCAGTTCGTAGCCGCGCCGATACTCGGTCGGATCTCGGACGAGCGTGGTCGCCGGCCCGTGCTCATGCTGTCCGTCGGCGTCGCCGGTCTCGCTTGGATTGTCTTCGGGTTCGCCGCGGAGATCGGTGATGTCCTCGGGGTGACGCTCGGTCTCGTCATCCTGTTCGGTGCCCGGTTGCTGGCCGGTGCCGCGGGCGGGACCATCGCCGCTGCACAGGCATATATCGCCGACGTGACGTCGCCAGCGGACCGCACAGAGGCACTCGGTCTCGTCGGCGCGGCCTTCGATCTGGGTTCGTGTTCGGCCCGGCGATCGGTGGCCTCCTGGCCAGCAACACGGCGGTATCGACGGCCCGCACCGTGTTGCCTGGATTCGTCCCAGTGACTCCCTTCTCGTGCCGGTCGCGCTGTTGCTCCGATGGTGAAGGGCGATCGAGATAAGCGACCTGTTGACTGCATCGGCTCTCAAAATACGGGTATATTACCTGTAATGACATCATCTCTCAAATGATTGATGGTTTTGAGTTGGTCATCCACGATCGATCGAACTGCATCCTCATTCGTATTTGTTGTGGTGACATCAACAGCTAATGGATCGTTGACAGGATCGCCAATCCGCGAGAGGAGTTGCACACATCCATAATCAGTATCGAGATCGTCTCCAAGTTTGCGGGCGATCCGAAGCGCGAGAAGGTTATACAGCTTCCCGACGTGCGTGACTGGATTTTTTCCGGCGGTCGCTTCGAGACTCATCGGCCGGTATGGTGTAATCAGACCGTTCGCTCGATTTCCACGGCCGACGGCACCGTCGTCGCCTGCTTCCGCGGAGAGACCAGTGGTCGTGAGATACACCACGTCCGAGTCGTAATCGTCGGCTGCGTTCACCGTTACTGAGACCGAAAGATCGGTCGATTTGGCAGCATGCTGTTCAGCGAGTGCTTTGATTTGGGCGATTACAGTTCGATATTCGGCCAGACCAGTTACGTATCGATCAATCACGGCCGCTGCAATAGTCAAATATATTTGTGAGCCACGACGCAACGCCATGAGTTTCACGTCTTTTCCCACTGCATCAAGTTCGCGGTGAAGCCGCGATTCAAGCGTCCTGACGAACCGTTCGACCGGCGTTCCGGGACCATGGCCAACACCAAAGCTCGTATCGTTTGCCAGCGGTTCGTCACCGCGACCGAACAGTGCGGTGAGATCACCCGATGTTCGTCCGATACGCGTCTCTACGGCAATATGATCAGGACCAAGCTCCGGGACAGTGTCGAGAAGATACTCGCGTGCGGCTTCCCGAGCGAGCTCTTGAACCGGCAGTTCTTCACCGTTAATCCGAGTCGTTGCCCGCCCACCCACGAGGACGTAAATCGGTTCAACGAGATGTCCGCCACCGAATGCGGGTTGAGCCCGACCAGCACCGAGATGAACCTTGTCGGTGTTATAGTGCAGAATTTTGCCGAATTCGTCACGGTAGAACCGAGACAACCGGCGGGAAACCGCCTCTGCGATGCCGTCGCACAGTGAATCCGGATGGCCGATCCCCTTTCTCTCGACGAATTCGGTGTACCCCTGTCTGACGGGATCCGCCTCGACGGAAGTCATCGAAAACCGATCAGCCATACCTCAGTAAGGAGTTCTGGCGATAAAATGTCTGGGGAGCCAGTCGATCTACCGATTGGATTGTTCTTCTGTCAGACTGAACAGTGTATGAGTAAAGAATACGTGGCTCACCCATAACGTAACAACGCTGCGTATTTTATCGGCGTCAAGCGCAGGTAGATGAATCTGTGAAATTGGCCTGTACTGCCGCTTGAATGGTGCTATCTGTTTCGAGATGGCGGCGATTGCCCGCTAACGTCGTCCGGACGAATGACGAGGATGACGCGCTGTTGTCCACTCGGGGCGAGATACTTCGCTTCGCCGGTGTAGCGCTCGGCCAGGGCATCCAGATGCTCACGGGCCCCCTCTTCACGGCGCTCGACGACCTCACCGCGACGGACAGATATCGGTACGGATTCTTCGGGTCGGCGATGGCCAACGTGATACGTGGGTCCTTGCGGACGTTCTTGTCCTTTCGATTGTCCAGAACTGTGTTCACTAACACGTGTTCTCCATCGAAATCAACCCACGTCGGTGTCACGTGCGGCGATCCATCGGGGAGTAACGTTCCGACGAACGCGAACGACGGCTTCTCGAAAAGATCCAGATACTCCGACGGGATGGATTCCATACAATCAAATCGGCACTCTGGATCATAACAACACACTCGCTAACGCGAGTAATCTTCTCTTAGGAGGATTCGTCGTGAACACGCTGGTCACAACGAGCAAAAGCGCTGTGTGCTGCTCACTGAGCGATAGCTAACTCAAGGATGCCCAAAAGAACTTGAGCAGACCGACGACGATGTCGAGTTCTGGAGTACAGCGCCGCGGAACTGCACGATCTTCTTAAAGAGGCGCTTGACAAGCCCCCAAGAGTAACAACAACGATCCATGCTACGGAGACCGCAGCAAAATCTCGGAGAAAGGTAACGCTACAACCGATCGTAGTCACAGGTATGCCACCGGAGCGAACTCAACTTGGCCAAGCCCACCGTGTTGCGCTGTTGTAGCCGGATCGGATCGTCAAGGTAGACGAACAACGTGGGTTGTCAAAGAATAGCGGACTCTTTCTTATCCCTCTACAGGCCGTGACGGATATATGTCACAGAGCACAGTTCGGTATCCCGTTCCAGAGACCAGCGGTAGACTCGCGCGTCGCACAGGCACCGGTGTCCTCTTCGCGGTCGTGTTGGTCCTCCTCACACAGGCAATCGTAGATGCGCTGAGCATCGACGTCGGCGTGACTGGCTCGATGAGCCCGTTCGCAGCTGGGCCACTGATCGGCGTTTCTATCGTTGCCGGTGCTGGCGCTGCCATCGCGTACGCTGCTGTGGTCAAATTTACAATCCAACCCGTGAGAAACTTCGTTGCACTCGCAGTAGGCGTGTTCGTGGTCATGCTCGTTCCTGTGTTCTTCGCACCACCGGAGGGCATAACTACTGCAGGCCAGGGTATTCTCGTTCTGTACCACGCCCTCGTCGCCGTTCCGTTGGTGGTGTTTATTACCGGTGCTGTGGAAGTGTGAGCGACGGATCCCCCGAACGAATC
The DNA here is from genome assembly GCA_007121575.1 of Natronomonas sp. GTDB lineage: Archaea > Halobacteriota > Halobacteria > Halobacteriales > Haloarculaceae > Natronomonas. The sequence continues at coordinate 480 of SKKJ01000010.1, read as the reverse complement.
AGTCCGCGGTTGAATCCGTGAGAGAATGTCAACAGACTGTGTTTGACCGGCAGTAGAGTCCTAACCCCACCTACTTCGTCGGAATCCCACGACAGCAAGACGATCGGGTAGCCGGGACCGCGAGATCCATAACAGCCCAGTCTGACCGGATCGTTCGCGGTCAAACACCGAGCGTCCAGAACTCTCTACACGGATGCTGCCTCATAATCGACCAATACCTATTAGTTCAGCCGTCTTTGGAATAGTGTGACGACCAACACACGTGAGGAGATCAAGCAGACAGTCGAACAGTTGATCGAAGAGGTGAGTTCGTGGCCAAGTGTGACGGTCGGCGAACATCGATTTGGTGGGACTGAATGGCGCGTGGGCCCGCGCGAGATCGGCCACGTCCACGCATGGGGCATGCTCGATATCGCGTACCTCCGAGCACTTCGGGATGCGCTCATCGAAGAAGGGCAAACCGGAGTACACCATCTGCTC
>SKKJ01000360.1 GCA_007121575.1 Natronomonas sp. | reverse complement strand
GCGTCGACGGGTACGCGCTCAAAGCGAGAGACACCTTCGGCGCGGACGAGGCCGATCCCGCTCGCCTTTCGCGTATCGGCGAGGTTCACGCCGGGCGCGAACCGACGCTCGAAGTCGGCGAGGGCGAGTGCACAGAAATCTCGACTGGCGCGGTTCTCCCGCCGGGTGCCGACGCGGTCGTCATGGTCGAACGCACCGACCGAGACGGCGCTGACGTGTTGGTTCGAACGTCGTTAGCTCCCGGCGATCGGGTCATGTTCGCAGGCGCGGATATCGCCGCCGGCGAGCGAGCGCTCGGACCCGGTACCGTTCTCACTCCTCGAGAGATCGGGCTGTTATCGGCGATCGGCATCGATTCGGTCCCGGTTCGGACGAAGCCGACGGTCGGCATCATCTCGACGGGTGATGAGCTGGTCCGCCCTGGGGAAGCGCTCAACAGCGACGCGGGCCAGATTTACGACGTCAACAGCTACACTGTCGCGAGCGCCGTCGAGGAAGCCGGCGGCGAGGCGAAGCTGTATCCCCATGCGGGCGACGACTACGACGCGATGGAGACCGCGCTTCGGACGGCGGCCGAGGAGTGTGATCTCGTCCTCTCGTCGGGGTCGACTTCGGCTTCGGCGGTCGATGTGATCTATCGGGTCGTCGAAGAGACCGGCGAACTGCTGTTACACGGGGTTTCGGTCAAGCCGGGGAAACCGATGCTCATCGGCCGCCTCGACGGGGGTGCGTACGTCGGACTGCCGGGCTATCCGGTCTCGGCGTTGACGATCTTCCAGATATTCGTCGCTCCCGCGATCCGTCGGGCGGCGGGCGAACCGGAGCCGAAAACCGCGACCCTTCGCGGGAAAATGGCGCATAGAGAGCGATACAGCGAGGGCAGACTCCGGTATATGCCGGTCGGCCTTGTCACCGACGCCGACGACGAGACGCTCGTTTACCCCGTGGATAAAGGAAGCGGTGCGACGACGAGTCTCGTCGAGGCGGACGGGATCGTCGCGGTTCCACCGGACGTCGAATATCTCGATTCGGGCGAAGCCGTCGACGTTCGGCTCTTTTCGCCCGACGTCCGGCCACCGACCGTCTTCGGTGCGGGCGAGGACGACCCGGCGTTTTCGCGGCTGCTCGATGGGGTTGAAAACCCTCGATACCTCTCCGTCGGGAGTCGACAGGGTCGTCGTCGGCTCCGTGACGGCATCACCGATTTCGCCGTGATGACCGGCGATTCGATCCCCGAAAACGCCGTCGAACTCGGCGCGTATCGGCGCGAGTGGGGTCTGATCGTCGCCGACGGAAACCCACGCGAGATCTCAGGGCTGGATGAGTTGATCGACCGCGACGTGTCGTTCATCAACCGAACGACCGATTCCGGATTGCGAGCAACATTTGAGGGTGCACTCGATGACGTAGCCGACGACCGCGGCGTCGATCGACACGCGCTCACCGACTCGATCGACGGGTTCGGACTCGCCGTCCGAGCGCACGAATCGCCCGCCAGAAAGGTCCTCTCGGGCGATGCGGACGCCGGACTCGGACTGTTGACGACCGCCGAGTCGCTCGGGATGGGCTTCATTCCGTGTGGAACCGAGCACATCACCGTGGTCGCTAGTCCCGAACGATCCGAGAAACCCGGTGTCAAAGCGCTCGAAACGGCGCTCGGGACTGCTGAGTCGACGCTCGATTCACTGGCTGGATATCGAAGATAGTTGTTTCTAATAAGACGGTTTAGGACGCCAATACGAGCGGCTCGTACCACTCTCGGTTCTCCCGGTACCATTCGATGAACGCGGCAACGCCTTCTCTGATCGTGTGATCCGGATCGTATCCGAGAAGCGTTTGCGCTTTGGTCGTATCGGCGTGGGTGTGATCGGCGTCGGCATCGTACCGCTCGGCGTATTCGATGTCGAGCTCTGGTGCGAGTTGATCGCGAATTTCGGTGGCGAGCGTTCGGATCTCGATGTTGTCCGTCGATCCGATGTTGACGGCTTCACCGTCGGCGGCATCGCTCGACAGCAGGGTTCGGTTCGCCTCGATCACGTCGTCGATGTAGGTGAAATCGCGCGTCTGGGTGCCGTCGCCGTAAATGACCGGCGGTTCGCCGTTCAGACACCGTGAGACGAAATTCGAGATCGCCATATTCGGCCGCATTCTGGGTCCGTACACGGTGAAATATCGCAGAGCGACGGTCGGCAGATCGTACACCTCGTGATACGCGCAGGCGTAGCGCTCTCCGGCGAGTTTCGACGCGCCGTACGGCGAGACCGGCAGCGTCGGATCGGTCTCCGAAAAGGGGAGATACGCTTCCCGGCCGCCGTACACCGACGAGGAGGAGGCGACGACGACCCGTGTGATATCTGTATTTCGGGCGGCGTCGAGGACGTTCAACGTCCCGTCGACGTTCACTTCGTTGTACTCTCTCGGCGCTTCGACGCTCGGACGGACGCCGGCTTTTGCCGCTTGGTGATAGACGTAGTCCGCGTCGGAAACGAGATCATCGATCAGTTCCGCGTCGCGAACGTCTCCTTCGACGAATCGGTAGTCGACGCCCTCCCGTTCGGCGAGGTCGCGATGAACCTTGATCGTGTGCCGTTTGATCCCCAGATCGTAGAACGGATCCATCGCGTCGAGAACGGTCACGTCGTGACCGTCGGCGAGAAACGCCTCCGCCAGGTTTCCACCGATGAACCCGGAGCCTCCAGTAACGAATACGTGCATAGCTAGTTGTCTCGTTCGGCAAATAAAAAGGCGTCCGAATCATCGATGCCTTCCCAATGCGATCGAGAACAGCCTTTCAGTGCAATCGAGAACAGCTTCCCAATGCGACCGAGAACAGTTATCCGCACGGCCGACCTCGTTCGAATAATGACGAAACTCGCCGAGTTGGATATCGATGTTCACGACGTCGAGACGATCACCGAGCGCCGTGAGGAAATACTCGCCGCGATTTCGGCTCACGCCGGTCAGGTGGCGTACAACCTCGCTCGCGTCGAGGGCGGCGATTACGGTCGCCGTTCGTTTTCGACCGATCGCGGCGAGTGGACCGTCAAATACGAAGCCGGCGATCTGGAGTTTCTCAAATACGAACCTCGCGGCGGAGGTGAGACGTACGTCGTCTCGACACAACAGCCAGCAGAGCCAAGCGCGCTCGCGCTCGCGCTTGAAGACTATGCCCGCTTTATCGAGCGTTACAACGACCACGTCGAATCGATCGATGGATCGCTCGACGGCGTCGAAACCGCGTTTCCGGACGTCGAATCGACCGACACCGTCGTTTCCGAGCGTGACCGGATCGTCGATGTCATCGAAGGCGTCTGTGGCCAGATCGCGGGCGAACTCTTTCGGTATGAAGGAACCGATTACGGGACCTTCTCTACGCGAGTTGACTCGACACGCTGGGAACTGAAACGCGAGTACGACAGCGTCTCGTATCTCCGAGCCGGTGGATCTAACGGCGTTTATCTGCTCTCACAGTACGGGCCACCGTCCGCGAGTGACGTTCGAGAGTACGCGCCCCGATTCCACGGCTTCGTCGAGGCCTACAACGAGTCTGTGACCGAACTCGAAGCCGATCTCCGCACGATCGAGTTGTAGTTGGCAGTTTCGCCGACTACCGGATCTTGGGACGCGTGCTGTCGGTTTATTAGGACTTACTCGAGACGTTTCGATATGGTCTCGTTCACCGATTCTGCGGAAGCGACCGCGCTTGCCGAGCGCGCGCGCGATCTCATGGAAGACGTCGTCCTCCCGAAGGAACGCGAACTCACCGGCGGGATGGCCGCTTCCGATCGGACACTCAAGGAACTGCGAGCGGCCGCCAAAGAGTACGGCGTGTATGCCCCACAGATCGACGAAGCGTACGGTGGTATGGGATACGATTTCCGCGACGCGCTGCCGACGTTCGAAGAAGCCGGTCGAAGCCTGTTGGGTGCCCAAGCGATGCGCATCGCCGCACCCGATGAGGGCAACATGCACCTGTTGGAACTGCACGGTTCCGAACTCCAGAAAGACGAGTATCTCGAACCGCTCGTGGAAGCGGAGATCTCTTCGGGATTTTCGATGACTGAACCAATACAGGGCGGTGGCTCCGACCCGAAGATGCTCAAAACGACCGCCGAAAAAGACGGCGACGAGTGGGTCATCAACGGCCACAAGTGGTGGACGACGAACGGGATCGGCGCGGATATCCTCCTCGTGTTCGCCCGAACCGATCGGGAGGTCCATCCGTATGAAGGCTGTTCGGTGTTCATCGTCCCATCCGACGCTGACGGGGTCGAAATCGTCCGAAATATCCCGCACATCGGGCCCGATATAGACCGTCACGGGCACGCCGAAATCGAATACAACGACGTTCGCGTTCCCGAAGAGCATCTCCTCGGGACGGAGGGTGCGGGATTCAAACACGTTCAAGAGCGGCTCGGGCCGGCCCGGTTGACCCATTGTATGCGCTACTCCGGAATGGCCTCCCGTGCGCTCGATATCGCGAAGGCGTACATGTCCGAACGCGAGGCGTTCGGCACGACGATCGCCGACAAACAGGCCCCACGTCACGCGATCGCCCAGCACGAAACCGAACTCGCGGCGGCGCGAGCGCTCGTCAGGGAAGCGGCCGATGAGATCTCCGCGGGCGGGGAAGCTCGAATCCCCGTTTCGATGGCGAAAGTGTTCACCGCGAACGCGACACAGGATGCGATCGATACCGCGCTCCAGTTCTGCGGGGGGAACGGAATCGCGAAAGACCTCCCGATCGCGGATTTCTACGAAAGCGTTCGACAGTTCCGACTCGTCGACGGGGCCGACGAGGTTCACCTCCGTTCGATCGCCCGTGATGCCTTCGAAGACATCGATTCAGCCGAACTCGATCCGATCACGCGATATGGGCAGTAACGTCCCGAACCAAAGCGGGGCTCAATCCGCCGCCGGCGCCACCGCCTCGATAGCGTCGTCCGGAACGGTGCCGTCCGGATTCCAGCCTCGGGCGTCGTAATACTCGACGATCGCTTCATCGAGGTCCGGCAGTTCGTACGGAAGGCGATCGTCGTCCCGATCGAACCCGCGTCGGTTGTTGAAATGACGCTCGCGAATAACGGTCTCAGCGCCGATCGCGAGCAGGTCTTCGTGATCGGCTCCGAATAACGCTGCCAAGTGTTCCTCGGTGACGTATCCGTCCCCGAACGCGCAGACGATTCCCGTATCCCGGAACGCGGCGGCGTCCTCCATCTCGATCAAGGTCTCGGCTTTGCCGAGCGTTCCTTTCGGATCGATCTCGCCGGCGTATTCGAGCCTGAGCATCACCGAGTACATGTGGTCTGCGCCGCGGTTCGCGACGGCGTAAGAGAGCCCCTGTCCGTGGAGTACGCGCCCGTCGTGTGCCGGGAATTCGAGTCCTTTTACGGTCCAGTTTTCGACGCCCAACTCGTCGAAACACCGGTCGACTCCTTCCGCGAGCCGGTCGCCGATCCCGTCACGATATGCGATCTTCTCCGTGAGCTCTTGAGCTAACTCCGCGTTGCCGAATTCGTCTTCGCTCGCGAGGTAGGCCGCGACCGTCACCCCTGCCGAGACGGTATCCATCCCGAGGGTATCACAGAGTTCGTTCGCTTTCATGATATCGACGAGGTCGCCGACGCCCTGATTCGATCCGAACGAATAGAGCGTTTCGAACTCCGGCCCCTCGGTTTCGAGACCGGTCGCTTCATCTCGAAGCGGAAGCTTGCAGGCGAACGCACACGCCGAACACGTCCCCCGCTTGTATTTTTTCTCCTCAACCGCGTCGCCGCCGATCGATTCGACGTGCTCGAAGCTCTGCTCGCTGAAATACCGAGTCGGTAGCGAGAACACGTCGTTTTTCAGCTCCGTTCCGGCCGTCGTCCCCTGCCGTTTTCTGATATCGTCGCTCGTCGCTGCGTCTCG
>SKKJ01000114.1 GCA_007121575.1 Natronomonas sp. | reverse complement strand
GAAGCGGAAGGTGCTGGTGCGATTCTCTTTACCGATGTCGATGTCGAAGGACAGCTATCGGGTATTCGCCGGGAACCGATCGAACGCGTCGTCGAAGCGGTCGATATCCCGGTCGTGGCAAGCGGCGGGGTCTCGACGCTCGAAGACATTGACACGCTCGAACAGACCGGCGCCGCCGCGGTCGTGATCGGTACGGCGCTGTATGAGGGACGATTTACGCTCGAAGAAGCGATGGAGCGCTGAACCAACCGCTCTCTTTCAAGTAGCTACTTTTATACCGCCCTTTCGATCGCATTATCAATCGCTGGGTGGCTTTCACTGAGATACTTTCGAAGCAGCACGAATCCGATAACCGCGACACCGGCGAACACCGCACCACCGACCGGACCGAGCCGTTTCGCACTCAGCTTCCATGCCGACCAAGCGATTCCGATGAGTTGCAGCATACGAGTATTTCCGAGATGCTCGGATAAAAATGACCTGTCTGGATTTGGCATGTAACGTCTGGCTCTTTCTCGTATATTTTCGTCAGCAAACCGATATTTGGGGCAATACAATCACTCTTTAGGCTGCATACCGGCAAGATCTGTATGGGATTAGACGAAGATTCACTGGAATATCACCGTGCCGATCCGCCGGGGAAGATCGAGATTTCGACGACGAAACCGACCAACACTCAGCGTGACCTCTCGTTGGCGTACTCGCCGGGTGTCGCCGCCCCGTGTACCGAGATTGCGGCGAATCCGGATGACGCTTACACGTACACGGCAAAGGGAAATATGGTCGGGGTCGTCTCGAACGGCTCGGCCGTTCTCGGATTGGGAGACATCGGTGCGCAAGCGTCCAAACCCGTGATGGAGGGTAAAGGCGTCCTGTTCAAGCGGTTCGCGGATATCGACGTCTTCGACATCGAACTCGACGAGGACGATCCCATGGAATTTGCCGATTCAGTCGCTCGAATGGAGCCGACGTTCGGCGGGATCAACTTAGAGGACATCAAAGCCCCCGAGTGTTTCGAGATCGAATCGTACCTCCGCGAACGGATGGATATCCCGGTGTTTCACGACGACCAACACGGAACGGCGATCATCTCCGGCGCGGCGTTGTTGAATGCCGCCGAAATCGCCGAAAAGCCGCTCGACGATCTCGAGGTCGTCTTTGCGGGTGCCGGTGCAGCGGCGACCGCGACCGCTCGGTTCTATGCGTCGCTTGGCATCGACCCAGATAACATCACCATCTGTGATATCGACGGCATCGTCACGGAGAAACGAATGGCCGAGGGCGACCCACACACGTACATCGAAGCGTTCGCGGCCGATCGGACGGAGGGTACGCTTTCGGACGCCATGAGTGGCGCAGACGTACTGGTCGGGCTTTCTGCGGGAGGTATCGTCGACGAGGATATGGTTCGTTCGATGGCGTCGGATCCGATCATCTTCGCGATGGCGAATCCGGATCCCGAAATCGCCTACGGCCGCGCGAAATCCGCTCGCGACGACACGGTGATCATGGCTACGGGGCGGTCGGATTACCCGAATCAGGTGAACAACGTGCTCGGCTTCCCGTTCATCTTCCGGGGGGCGTTGGACGTCCGCGCGACCGAGATCAACGAAGCGATGAAAGTCGCGGCCGCCGAAGCGCTCGCGGATCTCGCGAAACAGGACGTTCCGGATGCGGTCGTGAAAGCCTACGGCGATCAGCCGCTGCAGTTCGGCCCCGAGTACATCATCCCGAAGCCGCTGGACCCCCGCGTTCTGTTCGATGTCTCGAGTGCGGTCGCCGAAGCCGCGATGGACAGCGGTGTCGCAAGGAAATCCCTCGATCTCGACGCGTATCGCGAGACGTTGGAAGCACGCCTCGGAAAATCTCGAGAGATGATGCGCGTCGTGTTGAACAAAGCCAAAAGCGATCCCAAGCGTTTGGTGTTGGCCGAAGGCGACGACGAGAAGATGATTCGCGCCGCCTACCAGCTCATCGAAGAGGAGATCGCTGAACCGATCCTCATCGGGAACAAACGGTCGATCTGGGAGCAATCGGCAGATCTCGGATTGGATTTCGATCCGGAAATCGTCGATCCGGTCTCTGATGAGCTCACACCCTACGCCGAACGGCTCTATGAACTCCGACAGCGAAACGGCGTTACGCGGGGCGAGGCGGACGGCCTCGTCCACGATGGTAATTACCTCGGCAGCGTGATGGTCGAGATGGGCGACGCCGACGCGATGCTCACCGGATTGACGAATCATTATCCAACCGCGTTGCGACCGCCGTTGCAGGTGATCGGCACCCACGAAGATGCCGAATACGCCGCCGGAGTGTACATGCTGACGTTCAAAAACCGAGTTGTTTTCATCGCGGACGCGACGGTTAACCAAGCGCCCGATGAAGACGTGCTAACGGAAGTCGCTCGCCACACCGCCGATCTCGCCCGTCAGTTCAACGTTGAGCCACGGGTCGCGCTGTTGTCGTACTCCGATTTCGGAACGGTCGACAACGAGGGAACGTACAAGCCGCGGGAGGCCGCCAAACGACTCCGCGAGGACCCCGATGTGGACTTTCCGGTCGACGGTGAGATGCAGGCCGATACCGCGGTCGTCGAGGAAATCCTGACGGAAGATTATGCTTTCTCTGACCTGCAAGAACCGGCAAACGTGTTGGTGTTCCCGAACTTGGAAGCCGGCAATATCGCGTACAAACTGTTACATCGACTCGGCGGGGCGGAGGCGATCGGTCCGATGCTCGTCGGCATGGACAAACCGGTTCACGTGATGCAACGCGGCGACGAGGTCAAAGATATCGTCAATCTCGCCGGCGTCGCCGTCGTCGACGCGCAGTGATCGTCGGCTCGCGTACCACCGTTCGCTCCACTCAGTCTCGATCTGTCACCACTCCCACGGCGAGGATAACCGTGATCATCGCGAAGGCGAGGAGGGCCAAGTTCGGGATCGAAAGCAGACCGAACAGTTCGAACTGGACGTTTTCACAGCCGCCGCCGACCGAGCACGTGGCTGACGACGTTCGTTGGATATACGAGTGATACGCCGCGATGAGGCCTCCACCGACGGAAAAGGGAAGCGCGCTTCGCCACACACCGAGTCGGTTTTCGTAGACGGCGATGGAGAGGATGATCACCAACGGATACATCGCGATGCGTTGAAACCAACACAGTTCACAGGGATATAGGTTCATCACCTCACTGAAATAGAGGCTTCCCGCGGTCGCGATGGTCGCGATGGCTGCGCAGACTGCTAATATCACCCGAGAGTTGGTGAATGGGCTTCCCATGCGTTCGGTGGCTTCGGGCTCTGATGGAACTTCGAATCCGCTCGTCCGGAGTGAACGTGCGCCATCGCATTGAACTGTTCGGCATTTACACGTAGTTTTACGATCCACCTCCCGTAATAAGTATTCATGACCGACACAGTCGCAGTCATCGGGGGATCGATGACGAAGTTTGGACAGCGCGAGGAGTGGATCTGTGAGTTGCTCGCGGAGGCCGGGAACGCGTGCTTGACTGATGCTGGCGTGCCTCCTGAGGCAGTCGAGCACCTGTATGTATCGAACATGTCCAGCGGGGAGTTCGAAGGGCAAACGGGAATTATGAACGCTCTCGCACACGATCTCGGACTCATGCCCGCATACAGCCAGCGAGTCGATCAAACGAGTGCGAGCGGTGGCGCAGGGATCTATGCGGCGTGGCAGTCGATCGCCTCCGGCGCGAGCGAGATGACGCTGCTCGTCGGTGGCGAAAAGATGACGCACCGCTCGACCGCCGAGGCGACCGACATCATCGCATCGTGCACCCATCCGGCGGAGTACAAACACGGTGTGACGCTTCCGTCATTCGCGGGATTGACCGCTCGAATGTATCTCGATCGCTTCGACGCACCGCGTGAAAGCCTCGCGAGAGTCGCGGTCAAAAACCACGAAAACGGGACGCGAAACGAAAACGCCCAGTTCCAAAAAGAGATCACCGTCGAGGAGGCGCTCGACAGCCCGATCATCGCCGATCCGCTCCGGCTGTACGATTTCTGCCCCGTCACCGACGGCAGCGCTGCCCTCATGTTCTGCTCGGTTGAGGTGGCTGAAGAATACGCCGACGATTACGCGATCGTCTCGGGGATCGGCGGCGCGACGGACACCCACGTCGTTCACGAGCGGGAGGACCCGACGACGATGGGTGGCGTCGTCAAAAGCAGCGAGCAGGCATTCGAGATGGCCGATCTCACTCCGGACGATATCGACGTGGCGGAACTTCACGACATGTTCACCATCCTCGAGTTCCTCCAGATGGAAGGGATTGGGTTCGCCGAGAAGGGTAACGCGTGGGAACACGCGATGGACGGCCGAACGAAACTCGACGGCGAACTCCCGATAAACCCGTCAGGGGGGCTCAAATCGAAAGGTCATCCGCTCGGTGCGAGCGGCGTCGCACAGGGGTATGAGATATACGAACAGCTCGTCGGCGAGGCCGGCGATCGGCAAGTCTCGGCTGAAACCGGCTTGGCCTGCAACGTCGGCGGATTCGGAAACTGCGTGATCACCACTATCCTCGAGGCAAACCAATGACGATGGAAGCATACCGATACGAGAACGGATCGATTAGCTACCCCGGACATCCACGAGGTCGCGATGGTTCGAACCCCGTCGAAACCATCGACCTCAGCGAGTACACCGGTGAGATACTGACGTGGACGACGAGTACGGCGACTCCACCCGGCGTTCGCGCGCCGAATACCCTGGCGATCGTCGAATTCGACGTGGACGGAACGGCCGTCCGCGCGCTCGGGCAAACCACGACCGATGACGTCGAGATCGGTATGGAGGTCACGCCGGTGTACACCGAAGAGCTTCGCGAACCCGGCGTCGGAATCAAAGCGGCGGACGGTCCACAAGAGTGGGACGGATATCGGTTCGAACCGGTCTGAACCCAGGTGAATCGAACCTTCTCTTCCACTCATGATTTAAAAATATCATATGTTGGTATGGTTCAAATAATTGAAATCAACGATATCTGTTAATTAACCATTCAAATATATGGTATATACCCGAAACGCTGTTCGTAAAACTGCGCTACGATATTTCGATAAGGCCTAAAGCCGACGCAGAAAACGCGCGAATCATCCGTGGTATTCTCCTACATTTTATATAACGTTCTCTTTATCACTGGCCTGTAATCCATTGATGCTACCGTTGTGCGCTTTATAATAGTCCACCGTCTTATTTATAAAGGCTGCTGCCAGTAACCACATCAAATCGATAAATTCGTTCAGGTGATATATGGGGGAAACGCCCTGCGTTATGTCAGCAACTAGTTGTCGATGAACGATGCGGCGTTTTCGCCGGCGATCCGACCGAAGACGGCCGCGTTCGTCAGCCCGGTTCCGCCGGGGTAGTTGTTATAAAAGAGCCCGCCGGTCGAGTTACCGGCCGCGAACAGACCGGGGATAACCGTGTCCGTCGTATCGAGGACTTCCGCTTCGGCCGTGATCGCCACGCCACCGAAGGCGAACGTCATCCCACCGGTGACCGGGTAGCCGGTGTACGGCGGTTCATCCAGCGGCATCGCCCAGTTGGACTTCGGCAGATCTAGCCCGTCAGTCGAGTTCCCGTCCAGTTGGTTCGGCTCGTAGCTCTCTTTCGAGTCGGGATCGCAGGCCGCGTTGTACTCCTCGACGGTTTCGACGGCTTGCTCGACGTCTTCGATATCGAGTCGGTTTGCAAGTCCTTCGATCGAGTCGGCAGTGATCGACCGCGAGGGACCCATATGCGCAACGTTGTCGACGACCGACGAGTCGACGATGATGAACGCCTCGTGATACGGCTGTTCGAAGATACGGCGGCCGAACTTCGCGTAGGTGTGCGCGCGCGCGTCCTCTCCTTCGTCGACGAACCGTTCGCCGTCGTGGTTC
>SKKJ01000119.1 GCA_007121575.1 Natronomonas sp. | reverse complement strand
GACTCGTGGGGAAACCAGCAAAGAACCAGGCCGTCCAGAACCCTGAGAAGACGATTCGATCGATCAAACGTCATATGGGCGAGGACGACTACACCGTCTCGATCGACGACGACGAATACACTCCCGAGCAGATCTCTGCGATGATCCTCCAGAAGATCAAACGCGACGCCGAGGAGTATCTCGGAGACGACGTCGAAAAGGCGGTTATCACGGTTCCGGCGTACTTCAACGACCGACAGCGTCAGGCGACGAAAGACGCCGGCGAGATCGCTGGCTTCGAGGTCGAACGCATCGTCAACGAACCGACCGCGGCCGCGATGGCGTATGGCCTCGATGACGACACCGATCAGACGGTCCTCGTCTACGACCTCGGCGGCGGTACCTTCGACGTATCGGTGCTCGACCTCGGCGGCGGCGTCTATGAGGTCGTCGCGACCAACGGTGACAACGACCTCGGTGGCGACGACTGGGACGAAGCGATCATCGAGTATCTCACCGACTCCTTCGAAGACCAACACGGAATCGACCTCCGCGAGGATCGACAGGCGCTTCAGCGGCTGACCGAGGCCGCCGAAGAAGCCAAGATCGAACTCTCTTCGCGGAAAGAGGCGACGATCAATCTCCCGTTCATCGCGGCCACCGACGAGGGACCGCTCAACCTCGAAGAGAAGATCTCGCGGGCGAAGTTCGAATCGCTCACCAGCGATCTCGTCGACCGGACCGTCGGCCCGACTGAGCAAGCGCTTTCGGACGCCGGGTACTCGAAGGGCGAGATCGATGAGGTCATCCTCGTCGGCGGTTCGACACGGATGCCACAGATCCAAGAGAAAGTCGAGGAACTCACCGGCCAGCAGCCCAAAAAGAACGTCAACCCCGACGAGGCCGTCGCGTTGGGCGCGGCGATTCAGGGCGGCGTGCTCTCCGGTGACGTCGACGACGTCGTTCTCCTCGACGTCACGCCGCTCAGCCTCGGTATCGAGGTTAAAGGAGGGCTCTTCGAACGACTCATCGACAAGAACACGACGATCCCGACGGATGCCTCGAAGGTCTTTACGACGGCCGCGCCGAATCAGACGTCGGTCAACATCCGCGTGTTTCAGGGCGAGCGCGAAATCGCCGAGGAGAACGAACTGCTGGGCGCGTTCCAGCTGACCGGCATTCCGCCGGCTCCGGCCGGAACGCCACAGATCGAAGTCTCGTTCGATATCGACGAAAACGGGATCGTCAACGTCTCCGCCGAAGATCAAGGCTCCGGCAACAGCGAGGATATCACCATCGAGGGCGGTGCTGGCCTCTCCGATGAGGAGATCGAGCGGATGCAAGAGGAGGCCGAAGAACACGCCGAAGAGGACAAACAACGCCGCGAGCGGATCGAGGCCCGAAACGACGCCGAATCGACGCTGCAGCGCGCCGAAACGCTCCTCGAAGAGAACGAGGAGGCCGTCGACGACGAAATCCGAAGCGATATCGAGGCCTCGATGGAGAACCTCCGCGAAGTCGTTGAGGACGAAGAAGCCTCGACCGAGGAACTCACCGACGCGACCGAGGAACTCACCGAGGCGTTACAGGAGATCGGCAAGCAGATGTATCAACAGCAGGCCGCGGGCGCTGAAGGTGCTGGCGGCATGGGTGGAATGGGCGCTGGCGGTGCCGGCGGTATGGGTGGCATGGGCGGCATGGGCGGCGCAGGCCCCGGCGGTATGGGTGCTGGCGGTGCCGGCGGCGAGCAGGGAAGCGGCGAAGAGTTCGTCGACGCGGATTTCGAAGACGTGGTCGACGACGAAGCCGATGAAGACGAAGAGTAGCTGATCCGTCCCCCGGATTAACCGCGTTCAAGCGGGTATTTTCGTGTATCAATCTGACGTCTCGACCGTCGGGTCCGGCTTCTCGATGTAGATCCGATCGGAGTACAGAAGCGCGATACAGAGCGCGGCGAGAATCGGTCCGGCGGCGAGCAAAAGAAATCCTTCGCGCATCCCGACGGCTTCGAGCACGTAACCGATCACCGTCGGTAACGGCGCGGCGGTCACCATCGCGGCCGTAAATATGTAGCCGAACGCACGACCTTCGTATTCGGGCGGTGAGAGATCGCTTATCAACGCGTCCCGGGGTGGATTCACCCCGTAGAGTCCGGTTCCCAATATGACGATAACGAATAACAACAAGAGCGGGTGGAGATCGACTGTTGCGAGCGCGACGGTTCCGACCGTCGCCAGCGTCATACAGTAGATGATGAGCCGCCGCGGGCTGTGGCTGTCGGCCATGCCGCCCAATACCAACTGCATGAGCGCACCGGAGAGCAAAAGCACCGCGAAGAACACGTTCGCGATCGATTCGGCACCGACCGCGACGCCGCCGATCTGCAGCGAATAGGCGTAGACGGCGACGAGAAACGCCGGGAGAAACGAGTTGAGCCCTCTCGTCGTCAGCATGCTGGAGATAAAAAACAGATAGACCGCGGTCATCGGGTACAGAAACGTCCGGCGATCGCGGGGTGTTTCGCTCGAAACGGCTTGCGTTTCCGTCCGCTGTTGGCCGGCTGGAACCGTCTCGTATCGCTCGCCGCCGAGTACCAAAAAGAGGCCGATCCCATATAGCAGGCCAATGACGCCGAAAAGCAGGATGATCTGTTCCCACCTGAACAGCAGAATAAGCACGGCGATGGCCGCCGGGATCGCGGCGTCGCCGAGCTTCGAGGACGCACCGAAAATTCCGAACAGTTTGCCCTTGTTGGCATCGCTGACGTTATCGGTGATCATCGGATAGCCGGCTGGATGCACGACCGAGAGGCCGATACCGACGATCATCATCGCAAGCGACATGATCAGAAAGTCGCCTTCGAACCCGTAGCCCAACACCGTCGCCGCCGGAATCTGCTCGCCAAGTATCGGTGCAGCGGCGAAGACGATGTATGCGGCACCGGTAAGCGCCAGGCCCGTCGGCAGGAGATAGCGCCGGTCGACGCGGTCTGCGAGGACGCCCATCGGCGCTTGCGCGATTCCCGAACTGAGCTGATACAACGAGATCAACAGCCCGAGTTGCCAGAGCGGATACGCCAGTACGACCGCCAAAACCGGAATTAGCGGCGGGAGAAGACGATAATACGCATGTTGTGTGAAATGCGAGGAACCGATGAGTAGTGCGAATCGGAACTCCTCACGAGAGAGTCCATACATCGATCAAGAGGCTGGTGGGGCACGGTATTACGTATTTCTCTCGCGGCGAACGCGTTCCTCGTCGTCGGAAGCGCGTTGTGTGGTGAAAAGCGTTGGCCGGTGTCGTCAAGGCTCGAGTTCGTTCTCCGCTTTCTCTCGATTCTTGAACCGATCCCACAGCCAGAGCAGGAGAATAAACGGCGCGACCGGAAGCAAGATCAACATCGCACCGAGGCCGATAACCGTATCCAATATCCTATTTCCGATCGACGGTTTCGGCCGGGTCGCGTTCTCTGTCATACTGTCTATCGGTAGACGTTTCGAGGACATAACGGTGGTGTCGTTCGTGAAGCGACAGGAGCGATCGGAGTTGGGTCCGTGGCGAACTGTCATTCCAGCGGTTGCGGTGCCGTGGGACCCTTCCGCGTTAACGCGGGGGAGAATGTCACGCTGGCCGAACAAAGCGAAATTGGACCGCTCACTCGATACTCACCCGATATTCCTACTCGTCCGCCCAGACGTCCCCGTGGGCACGATAGCCGTCGAACTCCCCCTGTCTGATTTCCCGTTCGATCTCGGTGAGCGTCTCTCGATCGAGCCGAACGATGTGACACAGCGGGTGACCGGGGGCTGCGACGGGGTTCTCCAGTGCGCCGACGATGAGCCCGTCGAACGGTGCGGTGATGACGTGTTCTTCGGTCTTGAAGTGGTTTGTGATCGTACAGATCGCCTCGTCCTCGTGAACGAGGGGATACGGGCCCCATTTCATCTCGACGAGACCGCCGGTATCTGCGCGGAGCCACCGTTTCGTGCTATCGGCGGCCGTCGTCTTGTACCACCCCGGCCAGCGGACCGGCTCCTCAGGGAGGAACTCGTACTCGGCGAGCACGCTCTCGACGCCTTCGAGTGCCTTCTCAATGAGCACGGGTTGGAACCGGTGAGCACGCCCCATCTCGACGGTGATCGTCGGGATACCGTCGGCGGTCGCCACCGACCGGAGCGCCCCGTTATCACCCTCGCCGTACAGGACGACGTTCGTCGCAAACGCCCGCGCCAGTCGCTTGACGCCCGGGTTTGTGAGGTCTGCCCGGGCGTGATAGATCGTCGTCCGGTTCCGGGTGGACGTGTGAAAGTCGATGCCGAGGTCACACTGTGCAATAAACCGTCGGTAGATCTGATGAGCCATACGCTCGGTCGTGTTCGAGCGGGCGTTCCCGGGGAACGCGCGGTTCATGTCCTGATCGTAGATCGGGGTGTATCGCTGCTGTGCCTCGTAGGCGGGGATATTACACACGTGCAGACAGACGAGCGTCCCGTGGAGGTTCTGTGGGGAGTACCGGTCGGCGATCTCTTGGACGACCTTGACGCCGTTGAGTTCGTCTCCGTGAATCCCTGCGCTGAAAAACGCCGTTTTGCCGTCAAACTTCCCGTTGATGATCGTTATCGGGATCTCTACCGAATCGCCGAGATACGTCTCTCCAACCTCGTATCGGAGATGACGTTTCTCGCCTGGCTCGACTTCCGCGTCATACTGGAACGGTTCGGGGTCCGAATGTGTCGACTTCATGCGTACCATGCAGGAGGGGACCGCAAAAACTCTCGGTCGAAGTTTTGATCACGGTCGCTTCTGTGGTCGGTCGTATGCTCTCTATTCTCCGTCGGCTGGGGGAACGATGTTCGGACCTCTCTGAAGAGTACATCCCCGATCCGTACGTCATCGCCATTGTGCTGACGTTCGTTGCCGTCGCGGCAGCGCTTGCGACCGGCACCGGCCCACAGCAAACCATGCGGGCGTGGAACGGCGGCGTCTGGACGCTGTTGCCCTTCATGGCCTCGATCGCCGTTCTGTTGATGGCCGGCGACGCCATTGCGAAGTCGCCGAAGTTCACCGTCCAACTCGAGAAGCTCGCCCGGGTCCCGAACTCGCAGTTCACCGCCATCTGGTTCGTCTCCTTCGTCGCGATGGCGGCCGCGCTCGTCTCGTGGGCCATCGGTCTCATCGTCGGTGCCATCATGGCAAAGCGCGTCGGCTACGAGTGCAAGCGGAAGGGAATCTCGGTTCACTATCCGCTTTTGGCCGCGGCCGGCTACACGAGCCTGATGGTGTACCACGGTGGACTCACGTCGTCGGTGAGTCTGATGATGGCCGATTCCTCGCTCATCCCTGGTGCCTGGGAGCCACAGTATCGCCAAGAAATCCCTATCTCCGAAACCATCGGAAGCCTACCGAACATCGTGACGACGGGGACACTTCTGCTCGTAATTCCCGTGGTGATGGGACTTCTCCACCCGAAGGAGAATATTCGCGAATTACCGACGGCAGCTTACCGGAAAATAGACTCCGTCGTCGAACCGGAAGAAATCGACACCGCAACGGTCGCCGACGGAGGACAACCCGTAGACGAAACCGGTAAGCGTATCGGTAGCACGGTGAGTCAACCCGCCGGCGGTGACCGGGCGGCCGACAGGCTGAACGATTCCCGGATCATCGGTCTCTCGATAGCGCTCTTTCCCGCCTACTTCGTCCTCGACGCGTGGGTGCTCCAGCCCGGTGGTATCTCGAATCTCACGCTCAACAGCATCAACGCGCTTTTCATCACGCTCGCGGTCTTGCTTTGGGTTCGTCCCGTTACACTTGTCGACCAGATGCGCGAGAGCGTGACGAACATCTCGGGAGTCATCTTCCAGTTTCCGTTCTACGCCGGGATTGCAGGCATCTTGACCGGAACGGGACTGGCGACACTCCTCGTCGAGTTCGTCGGCGGGTTTGCCACGCCGAT
>SKKJ01000373.1 GCA_007121575.1 Natronomonas sp. | reverse complement strand
GGTCGTTACCGGCGTATCGTCGATCGCGCTCGCCACCTTCCCGACGGTGTTTGCCGTCGCAGGGGCGAGCAAGAGCACGTCCGCCCACCCGTCGTAGCCACATAACTCGACGTGTTCGACAGCGCCGGTAATCTCTGTCGTTACGGGGTTCTCAGTCGCGAATTCGAGCGACCACGGGTGGATGATTCCCCGTGCAGCACCGCTCATCACGGCACGGACCTCGGCACCCTGTCGCCGGAGTTCGTGAGCCAACTCGACCGTTTTGACCGCCGCGATGGAACCAGATACACCCAACGCGACGTGTACGCCCGCGAGCATCGACGGACGTTTGGTGCGGTGATATAAAAACCACCATGGATTCGGGGACGTTCCTCAGGCGAGAATACTCACGACGTTTCTATATGCAGTG
The DNA here is from genome assembly GCA_007121575.1 of Natronomonas sp. Lineage (GTDB taxonomy): Archaea > Halobacteriota > Halobacteria > Halobacteriales > Haloarculaceae > Natronomonas. The sequence goes on along the minus strand of SKKJ01000373.1, from coordinate 5,576 downwards.
TCACGTCGCGGGCTTCACCTTCGAGATCCGCGACGACGCGACGAACGATGTTTTCGGCTTCCCGTTGGATCTTCGGCTTCACTTTCTCAATGACCCAGCCGAACGAGATGAACCGTGGGAGATCAACGGAGCCCCGTTCTGCCGAATCGGGAGCGTACTGGATGACGAGCGTCACCGTCGTTGCACGGTCGTCCCCCGACTCGGTCTCATCGGTCTCGGACGGTTCGATGAGCCAGCGGCCGGCGGCATCGATGTCTTTTATCACCCGCCATTCGATCCGATTCGGTGGCTCCACCTCGACAACTCTCGATCGAGCCGTGTACCGAAGCTTCCACCACGCGAACTCCAGGTCGTACTCTGTTCCGGGGCCACCCTCACCGAACTGACGGACCGATCGAAGGTACTCCGAATACTTCGCGTACGTTCGAAATTCGAGAAGGAACGCATACACCTCCTGCGGCGGCAGATATACGTCGGTGCTAACCTCGATCCTGTTCACAACACGTTGTCGGAGGGGGCGCTCCTAAACGTTCTCCAAATCGAGCGGCATCACTGTACCGACCCATCGAGTCTCATTCGATCGCGTCCTCGATCGCTTCTAACAGCTCCGGGGCCGAGTACGGTTTTATCAGATACCCCTCGATCGGGATCTCATTTGCCAGCTGCTTGATTTCGTCGTTGACGAGCGCAGTACTGATGATAATCCGTGTCTCCGGGCTGTGAGATTTGATCTCCTCCGCTGCCGTTAACCCGTCGACGCTCGGCAGATTGATATCCATGATCGCGACGTCCGGTTTTTGCGCTTTAATCCGCTCAATCGCTTCTTTCCCGTCAGTTGCAGTTCCGACAACCGTATGTTCCGGCTGAAGAAAGCTTCCGATAATCGTCTGCTGTAAGGATACATCCTCCACAACGAAGACATCAGCCATTATCTATCACATGAGAGCGAACCAACAAACGCTTTGTCACTCATATCAAATGTTTGTTAATTATTGTGAACTCTCCCCAATCATAACGCTTACTGAACGGTCCGGAGAACTGAACCGTGTGAATCTGCTGAGTGATCCGACAAAGCGTCGCTGGCTCGGCTGGGGAGCGCTCGGATCCGTCTTTTTACTCGTTAATATCCACCGACTTTCAACAGCCGTTCTCTCTGAGCAGCTGACGATCGATTTCAGCATCTCGGCAACACAGCTCGGAACGCTACACGCATCGTTTTTCGTGGTGTACGCACTCGTTCAGATCCCATCCGGTGTGCTTGCAGATCGCTACGGTCCTCGATATCTCGGCTCGATCGGCGCGGTCGTTCTCAGTCTCGGTGCGATCGGTTTTACCGCGAGTAACGGCTATCTCACGGCAACGATCTCACGCGCGTTCATCGGGCTCGGTAGCGGGGTTATCTTCATCTCCGTGTTACGGTTCTGTGCGAATTGGTACAGAGTCGATGAGTTCGCGACGATGACCGGACTGACCGCTGGAATCGCGGGTACCGGGGCGATCATCGCGACGACACCGCTTGCAGTCGTCGTCGAACGCCTCGGATGGCGACCGACAGTCTTTTCGCTCGCTCTCATCGGCTTCGCTGCCGCTCTCGCCGTCTTTCTTATTGCGCGACAGTCTCCAACGACGGCCGGTCTCGATCCGATCGAAAACGTTCCCGAGCAACCGTCGGTGACGTTCTCTCAAACCGGCCGCTTTCTCAAGACACTCGCACGAGATCTCGATCAGTGGCTGTTATCGATCACGTTCTTCGCGGGACAAGGGACCGTTCTCACCGTTATCGGACTGTGGGGCGTTCCGTATCTCATCTCCGTTTACGGGCTCAATGTCACGACGGCGTCGTATTACACGCTGTTCGGCTCTATCGGAATCCTCATCGGCGGCCCGGCCGTCGGCTGGCTCTCCGATCGGATCGAACAGCGACTCCGTCCCATGATCGTCGGATACGGGGTCTTCCTACTGGTCTTATTAATCATCCCGATCGTCGGCACGCCGCCGCTTTTCATTATCGCGTTGATCTATTTCGCGATCGGCTGTTGTATCGGCGTGACGCTCCTCGCGTTATCGGTGATCAAAGAACGCTATCCGGCAGAGGCGAGTGGAGTCGCGACGGGCGTCGTCAACGGTGCCGGCTTTTTCGGTGCGACCGTCTTACCGATGACGATGGGTGCCGCTGTCGACAGCTATCGAACGGGTGACATCGTCGCCGGAACCGTCGTCTACACCGAACTCGGCTATCGAATCGCATTCGGACTCACTGCCGCCGTCGTCTTTCTCGCGTTTTGTAGTACGGTTTGGCTGTATCTCCGTGAAAGAGATCCGTCCACTTCCCAAGTGGCGGGGTGACCCGGCGAGCATCGATCACGGACCGGTTCAAACCGAGGCGTTTGTACCGTATCCCGCTGATGATACCGTATGAACGAAACAGAACCACCACGCGTCGTCATCATCGGCGGCGGTGTCGCTGGATTGACTGCCGGAACGTTTACCGCACGCGCTGGATTCGATACGATCGTACTCACACACGGTGAGTCGATTCTCCGGCGAAACGCACATCTCGAAAACGTGCCGGGATTTCCGGCGGGCGTCAACTCACGACTGTTCGTTGACCTTCTCATAGAGCAGGCTGAACGAAACGGTGCACGACTCGAAGCGGGCCGTGCGAGCGACGTGACCGTCGGGGATCCGTTCGAGATCTCCGTCGACGACGGTGGGTTTGATCTTCGTGCAGAGTACGTCCTTATCGCTTCGTGGTCCGACGCCTCGTATCTCGAATCTATTGACGGGATCCACCTCCTCGACCGCGGTTCGAAGACGTACATCGATGTTGATGATGGAGGCCGAACCGGTATCGAAGGGTTATACGCTGCCGGTCGGATTGCGGCGAAAGCACATCAAACCGTCGTCTGTGCCGGACACGGGGCGGAGGTCGCCCTCTCGCTCATCGAAGATTCCGAGGTTCCGTTTTATCACGATTGGGTCGCCCCGGAAGGATATTTCACCGGCCGCGGGCGTGAGGTTCCGCCGGGCTGTGAGGAGATCAGTGAAGACGAGCGGAAACGGCGGGAACGAGAGTCGATGAAACGTATGCAGGAGGCGTTTGAAGAACACCACGCGGAGGAGCCGACTATGCATCCCGCCGTAGAGGAGTAGGCGGGCAGCGAAACTCTGACGGAAGAGTATTCGTGAGATGACGGATATCCGATGATCCGTTGGCACATCGATCACGTTCTATGAGTCACTGGTGTAGATTTCGATATTCTCTGCGGAGATACGCACGGTATACTCCCATATCTGAGTCGTGATAACGTGTGGTGGATTCGCCTTCCAGTCGAATCCGTTCAGCGCGTCGATGTCGATCCACTCGTGAAGTGTGCTGTCTTTGCTGAATACGTCGACATTGACCGCCAAGAACGCGTGTATGATCGATTCGGCTATGCTCTCTTCAGCATCGTTTGAATACGAGACCAGGAGGTTCGGGTGCGATACGTCTCGGCGAATTCGCTGAGCGCGTTCGCTTTCGTATGCCAGCTGGTTGACACAATATCCCTCCGAAATCAACTGTGTTACCGTTCCTCGGTTATCGACGAGTGGACGAATTGAGTTGTTCACGACTGCCGTATCCTCCGCGCCTTGGATCGCTACATTGTGACTGACGTGCTCTCCCCCAGCAGCTTTTCGAATATCGTCTCGGATCTGGTTTTGAACCACCGATGAATGTTTGAACCAATACGTCTCCCAGAACTTCTTTCCGATGACGTCGTCGCGATCGACTCCGCCGAAATCTAGTATGGTCTCGTTCGCTTCGATAAGCGTTCCACTAGGTTTTAAAAGGCCAACGTGCTGACCGGTATTATTGAACACCTGTTTGTATTTGGAAGGCATTTTGATCCCACCCAAATCGAATAACGAACCATCATGCAATAAACATTGGTACTGTTTCATACATATGGTATTGATATTTCATATATATGTGCTAAACGGGATAACATGTCAAACATATTTCAGAGAAAGAACTATATGCCTCGGAAAATAGGTGAATAGTTATAAAACGGGGAATATGGGGATAACAAACGATACGATCCGTATCCTTTTCGTCGACGATGATCCGGCGTTCGCAGAGATCGCGGCCGACGTTCTCGAAAGCGAAAACAAACGCATCACCGTCGAGAGTACGACAAGCGCTGCTGAGGGCTTGAACCGAGTGGACGACCACGCTTTCGACTGTATCGTCTCCGATTATAAGATGCCAGATCAGACCGGCATCGAATTTCTCAAAACGATCCGTGAGCGGTATCCTGACCTCCCGTTTATCCTTTTTACGGGAAAAGGAAGCGAAGCTGTCGCCAGTGATGCGATTTCGGGAGGTGTGACGGACTACCTTCAAAAGAGCGGGAGTACGAAACAGTACTCATTGCTCGCGAACCGCATCGTAGCCGCCGTCGATCAAACCCAAACTCAACGCCGTTCCGCGAGACTGGAGTACTCCTCTGACATCGACCGAGACGTAACCGAATACGACGCGAATATGACGGATTACTCTCCCGAGACCGTTCTGAGAGTGGACCAGGTTCTGAACACGCTGTCTCATTCGATTCGGCGTGAGATCGTCTACTATTTCGAAAACCAAATCGAGGAAGCGAACGCCTCCCTCGACGAGTTAGCCACGTATCTCGCACGTCGCCTCCCGGATGAAACCCGAGAAGACCTCCTGATAAAGCTCCCGCAGACGCACCTTTCGAAACTCCAATCCGACGGCTGGCTCGAATACGATCACCGATCCGGTCATATCGCGTATTACGGATGTACGGATGCAAAACGAATACTACGGGGCGTTTTGCAGAACATGATACATGGAACGGGGGATATCTCGAATACTAAGGAACGGTCATAACCCATCCAGATCGAGTCCGTTTGTTTACTGAATCGTTACGTGACTGCTGTTTTCATCGAGCGCGAGGTTCGTCGCGATTTCGGCGTTACGGACCGCATACTGGGCGGTCTGTCCCAAGCTGACGAGGACCTCTCGGACACGAAGTAGATCCTCGTTCGGCATCTCATCGAGGTCATTGAGGATCTCCTTCTCCCGGTTTCGGATGTCGGCGAACGCGTTCCGTGTTTTAATGGCCATATCGTAATCTCGGTTGACCGCCGCTTGGACACCGAGTTCGGTGAGTTCGTTCACTTGATCGGTGAACTCTCGAATCCGACGCATGGTCTTGGCATCGACGTTGAGGGTGTGTCCCTCCGTTTCGAGGACGATCTCTGCGATGTCCTCTGCGTTATCGGCCGTGAGTTCGAGATTCTTCGCGATCGATCGGTAGCCGATCAGCGGAAAGCCCGAATCGAGTCCGACGGCGCGAGCCAGATTCGGGTTTTGATACGCAGTGAAGATCAACCGAAGCAGCAAAACGAAGATCTTGTTCGCCTGTCGCTCACGATTCAGCGCCCGCTGTGCCAAATCCGGGTTCCCGTGTGCGAGCGCTTTGATTCCCTCGTTTCGCATCGTCGATCCCGTCGATTCGAGCCGTTCGAGCAGATTATCGAGCGTAAAGTCCTCTGGATCGACCGAACAG
>SKKJ01000050.1 GCA_007121575.1 Natronomonas sp. | reverse complement strand
CGGTGCCGGTCGAGGTAGCCGACGAGGACAAGCGTCCCGATACCGGCTAATAACCCACCGGTCGCGGGCCAGTGAAGAAGCCCGAATAGTTCGTCCATTGATTTTACTGCACAAATCGTGACTACAAAACCCTACGGTTGACACCGATCTTCGGATGTCTCCAACCCTTTTCGTATTCAATGACGGCGAATCGTTGACCCACAAGCGTTTAATCGACTGCCGAGTAACAGAAGGTATGCCCGAATGCCCACTCGCGGACGAGTGCCCCAGTTTTTCTGAACGTATCGAAGGCATGGGCTGTCAACACTACGGTGACCGCAGCGGTGCCGAGTGGTGCTCCCACTACAACCAGCCGATCAACGATCTCAAACAGCAACCGGTTAAGATCGGAGAGGAAGTCGTCGTCGATGTCGAGGATATCCACGAATCGGGCGCCGGCGTCGGTCGAACCGAAGACGGATTTATCGTAATGGTTGATGGCGTCCTGCCGGAGGCGCGTGCGAAGGTCAAGATCACAGAGGTCCGATCGAACCATGCTCGAGCTGACGAGGTCGAGCGGTTACCGATGGAAGAGGCGGACGACATCGATGACAGCGAGGATGTTGACGCAAGTGACGATGCAGAACTGAGCGATCGAGAACGGGCACTCAAACGCGAGCGATTAGGAAGCCGCGAGAACTTCTGGGGCAACTGAACACTACTGCAACTACACTCGAATAAAAGACGAACACTGATGACGATCCCTGATGCCGATGAATTACTCGAACGAGCCGGTTTCGATGCGGAAAGCAGCGTTTTGACGCGCCGACAGGCGGAGGTACTCGTCCTCCGCGAGGCGGACATCGCACAGGCAGATATCGCCGAGGAGCTTGGCACGTCGCGTGCGAACGTTTCGAGTGTCGAATCAAGTGCGAGAGAAAATATCGAAAAGGCGAGAGAAACGGTCGCCTTCGCCGAAGTGCTGTCCGCTCCTGTGCAACTAACGGTCGAGGGTGGAACCGACCTTTACGATGTTCCGAACTTGGTATATTCCGCTTGCGACGACGCGGATGTAAAGGTCACTCGAACCGCTCCGGAACTGATGAAACTCATCGGTGATGCCGCAGGAGATGCTGTGTATGGCCGAGCCGTTCAACGTGATATCACAATCACTGTCACCAGCGATGGAACTGTTCGAGTCCGCGCCTGACTATCTGCTCACCGACGACTCTACGCTTCTTACGCTCTCGCCCTATCTTCGTTTCGCATCGATAATCGTTAGCAGGAATGTCGGTATGGCGATCACTGCGATAAACAGCCCGAGTGCGAACAGACTTCGATGTCGATCTGAATCGGTAACTTGCCCGCCGTGTTCGAAGACGAGATATAATATAAACACGCTTGCAGCGACGAAGAGGCTTGCAGCGATCGTGAATCCGATGACACCGATGATCCACCAGTAACCGCCCCTGTGAAAGACCGTCGATTCATCGGTTCCGGCTCGTTTTGGAGTGTTCATTCGGACATGGGATTAGTTATTCGAGCTGGCGTGCAGCATCTCTGTGAGAGTGTACCGTACTCGTACGTCCCTCACCATGTTTCGACGTGTCCGTCTTGTATGTCTTCGGCACAGCCGCGACAATCCGGATGATCCGGATCGTAACACTCGGGATATCCGTCAGTGTCTATCGAAATCGCGCGCTTTTCCGCATACCGGCGACAGACGATCTTCGCGCGCCCATCGTTGTCTGTCGGAATGTCTGCAAGCGTTGCAGCCTTCGCGTCGGTGTAGGCGCGCTTTGCTTCTTCGAACTGCCGACCGACGGCGTTGAGCCGCGTCCGAAGGAGCCGTTCTAAGCGACGACGATTGCTCACATCGCGCTGTACGGTCGCGAGAATAAAAGAACCGTCGGCCTCGCGACGGTCGATAGCCGCAATTCGTTCACTTTCACTCCGCCACCGACGGTTTTTATATCAGCAAGAACCAACCGACGTACGTCTCCCACTGAAAACACGCGGAGACGGAAATACCATGACAGATCTGCGACAGCACGCAGCCGACATACACGAACAGTTCTCCGACACGCTCGATGTCAGTGTCGACGAAATCGAATCCCGTCTCGAGACGCTCGTTTCGGAGTACCGCGTCCCGGTCGACGAAGCCCGTCGAAGCGTTATCTCGACGTATCTCGATGAGGCGGATATGGACCGTGACGAACTCTCCGGCGGGTCGAGCGAGTCGGCGACGGTCGCCGATATCGACGCTCCCGAAGAGTGTGTCGATCTCACCGTCAAGATCGTCGACCTGTGGGAACCGCGGACCGACTCGATCGCACAGGTCGGTTTACTCGGTGACGAGACCGGAACCATCAAGTTCACCAAATGGGCGAAAAGCGAGCTCGATGAACTCGAAGAAGACGCTGTGTACCGACTCGGAAACGTCGTCACTGACGAGTATCAGGGCCGATTTTCGGTGAAACTCAACTCCTCGACGACGATTGAGGAACTCGACACGGATCTCGAAGTCGGCGATGACTCGACCGAAGTCGAGGGTGCGCTCGTCGATATCCAATCCGGTTCCGGATTGATCAAACGATGTCCAGAGGAGGACTGTACCCGTGTCCTTCAGAACGGTCGATGTTCAGAACACGGCGATGTCGACGGCGAATTCGACCTTCGGATCAAGGGTGTCCTCGACGATGGAACCGAGGTTCACGAGGTCATCTTCAATCAGGAGTCGACAGAAGAGCTAACCGGTATCACCCTCGATGAGGCGCAACAGATGGCGATGGACGCACTCGACACCGAAGTCGTCGTCGAAGAGATGCGAGGGCGAGTTCTCGGTCGGTATTACCGGGTCGCTGGACCGACGCTCGGTCGGTACGTTCTAGCGAACGATATCGAACAACTCGGCGCACCGACAGAGAGTGAAAACGTGCTGATCAAAGCGAGGTCGATCTAAATGAGTGCATCCGTCCCCACCCGCGAAGTCGCTCGACGCGTCTTTGCGGCCGAATTCAACGACGCAACGTATACGTTCAAAGAGTCCGATGACGAGCGAGCGCCCGTCTATTCGCTGTTACCGACCGGCCAACGGGCCAACCGGGTCTTCATCGTCGGAACGCTGACCGAAACCGAAGACGTCGGTGACGAGTCCGAATACTGGCGTGGTCGCATCGTCGATCCGACTGGAACGTTTTTCACCTACGCGGGCCAGTATCAACCCGAAGCCACGTCCGTCCTTCGTGAGACCGAGACGCCAGCGTACGTCGCCGTCGTTGGAAAACCGCGCTCGTACGAGACCGAAGAAGGCGACGTGAACGTCTCGTTACGTCCCGAATCGATTACGATTGTCGACGACGACACTCGAGATCGATGGGTCGTCGAGACGGCTGGCCGAACGATCGACCGGATCGAGCGGTTCGAGGAAGCCCACGAGTACGCGGCGATGGCTGAAACACAGTACGGCTCTGATCTCTCTGCATACCGTGACCACGTCATCTCGGCGCTCGAAGAACTCGAAGCCGCCAATGACGTACCCGTAGAAGCGTAACCGGGGCACCCTCTCGAGCACACGCGGCTATTTTATGCGACACCGATCACTGAAAACGCTGCAAAGAGGATATCACCGAGTGTCAACGCGAGAGTAAGCGCCAGAAACATCGGGACAATAAACGGGATCCCCGGTGTGATCCAGACGCGTTCTCGATCCGACTCGACGATCGTCTCGATTCCTTCGCGCAGTCCCGTTGGCGTCGTTCCGTAAGCATTGTGTTCGGAAAGGAAGGTTTCGATTCCCCACGGATCGTCTTCGATTGGCTCGCCCTCGTCGTCTCGGTGTCGGAACCGTCGTTCGGTGCTGATCGATCCATCCCCCGGTTCGTTCGGCTCCGTCGGAACGGTGTTTCGATATCGGTCCGGATCGGATCGCAACGCCGTGAGTGAGATCCCACGCCACTGTAGATACATCCGGAGGGCATCCAGATCGAGTCCTCGACGGGTGAAGCCATCCGACGTTTCGAGCAACCGTCCGTGTTCGTTCGGTATGTTTTCGAGACTCACTCGTCGGCCGACGAACATCGCTGGCGTGAGTTCTCTCCGAGGGATATTCCCCACGGCGAGCGTGAGCGGATACAGGAGACCGAGCAGCACAGTATTTGACAGAATTGTAAATGAAAACACACCAAGTGGCGCGTTATGAATCGGATATACGCTGCCGAATATGTAGTACGTCGGATAGATAGGAAACAGTACTGCCAGGGTGATGATCGCCTTCGCGTCCGCTCCCCCAAAGCCGCCAATTCGCCAAAACACGTAGCCGAGCGGCGCGACAAAGCCGAGTGAGAAGACGAGTTGGATACTGAATATCCGTCGTTGGAACGTCGACGCGTCGAAAACGACGAACGCATCCCACGCCACCGCTACCGCCCCGACGACGAGAAGTGGGAGCCAGGTTCGGTTTGCGACCCGGCGGGTTTTGTGGTCTCGGTAGGCGGCTATCGCGAATACGGGAACCGCAAGCAGGCGTAACAGATCGGGTCCTGTCGCGACGCCGAACAGCAACGAGGATGACACGACCGATACTGCGTTCAGGTGGGTTATAAATATCCGTAATCGATCGGCGAATGAGTATTCGATCGTTTGTGAACGAGTACACCGTCGACAGATCTCGACACGGAATCGTCTGGTGTCCCCCGATGTCGTCTGTACTTCTTGGAAAACGTCCTCGTTTGGTCCGATCGGTATTTCGGTTGACCCGCTTCGAGAAACCTCATACGCATGGAAAATTTCTCCTCAACGGTGAGCTCTGGCAGCGATTGATACCGGTGAGGGACTCATCGACATGCCGGTGAACGTACGCAATGTGGCCATCGGTTCCTCGAAACAAGCCAAACGACTTTAAATCAAGCAAGAGTCTCGGAGCCATGGGTTCGCCGTCATTAAATCTTTGGGATCTCAGAAGGGAAGAGTTGCGACCAACATCGGTTGAACTCGAAACGGGCACGTATCTCGAATCGTATCTCGGCCGATCGTTTCGTTCGGGAGACATTGCAGAACTGTTCCATGAAAACACCAAGCTCAACGCTCAGATGGCCCAGCGGCTAAACGAGACGAACGCACAGTTTCAGACGGACGTCCTGAAGTATCATCAGGCCACGTTTTCGCCGGACTACTCTGGATCAGCGCTTATCGAACTGCCAACGGACGTGGATCTTGATGGAGAGCTGTCCGAAGTACTCTTGAGACGGCGAAGCGTCCGGGAGTATTCGGAATCCAGGATAGATCAACGTGATCTCGCAAAGTTACTGCGGTATGGATGCGGCACATCAGGGGAGAATCAGACAAAGCACTTGGGAGTCGAGATCTCCCAGAGCTTTCGGACCTATCCGTCTGGCGGAGCCCTATATCCGATTGAGATATACCCAATCGTGCTGAACGGTGACGATATCGCGAATGGGGTCTATTACTATAATGCAGAGAAGAACGGTCTGCGACGACTGTATAACGGAGATGTCGAGACGAAGCTCAGAGATAGCTTTTTAGATCCGGTGGTGGAGTGGAACTCGAGTCTCGTACTCATTTTCACGGGCGCATTTTGGCGATCGAAAATGAAGTACGGTCCGAGAGCGTATCGATATGTGCTTCAAGAATCGGGACATATCGCTCAAAATATCCATCTCGTGGCTCAGACCCTCGGGATTGGATCGGTTCCACTAGCCTCATTCTATGACGACAACGTCAACGATCTCCTTAAGGTAGATGGGGTCAACGAAGCAGTCGTGTATGCGATGGCGTTAGGTTCACAGAGCCAAGGGGACAAATGATTCCGGATTCCACGGACCTCGAGAACGTCTATCCGACGCTCAATCCGTATTTCACCCCTGTCGAAATTTCGCCAAACGAAATTCACTTCAGGGCTGGACCGTGGAGCGGTCCGATATACGACATACGCGATGAAGATGCCGACGGATATCTCACGGAGATTGTCTCCCTTCTCGATGGGAACCATAGTCTGG
>SKKJ01000191.1 GCA_007121575.1 Natronomonas sp. | reverse complement strand
TGCACAGGCTGTGAGTACGGATTCGTCACGATCAACGGAATCGATACCTCTGCATGAGATTCGACTAGTAATTCTTCCCGAATCGAACTCTTTAAAGAACGTTCCAACTGCCACGTAGCTCATTTGTGTGGCCCATCCCGAATGACGAGATCGTTATAGATAGATTATGGAACGCTGATGTCTTCACGACTTTCCGAACCATTTCTAAGGGACGTTGCAGCTTGATCGGATCTGTATCAAAACACCACCGTGAGAGACGTATTGATCATTGTGACAGAAGAATCGTTCACTCGCGTGCGCAATGAAAAAACGCATTCATCACAGTAATCCGAAGGAGATCTCGAATACCGTCTGGTTGGTATTCGCTCGCGACTAAGTGCGTAAATGTATCCATATCATCGGAATGTGAGCGACCACGGTTCGATCAGTAAGTAACGTGTCTGAACAATCCGTGTGCGAAATTGCGACCACACGGCGAGAGGGGATTCCGCAAAGAGACCAATGAAATTCAGATTTCAAACCGGAAATCTCATCTCGGGAACGCCACATATAAAGCATATATTGGGATATTAAATATGACAACCTCGCCATTTTGCGGTATTGATACCATCATACGGACCACGAAGGGTTCAATTCGAAACGGGGAAAATCAACAGAAGAGAGACTATTCGTCGTCGAGTGACTGCCAAGAGAGCTGCGGATTGCGGGCAGCAGACGCTTGATCAATACGACGAGCAGTAGTCCGATTCGGGGCACGCTCAAGCGCCTCCGAGTCATCTGCACGGACCGCGTTGAACGCCGCGGCGAGTTGATCGAGTGTCCGTTTGCTTTCGATCTCGGTCGGTTCAGTCATCAGCGCTTCACTGACGATCTCCGGCCATTTCGTCGTCGGAGGGTGAACGCCGTAATCGAGCATTCGCTTCGCCGCATCGGCAGCGTCTTGCTCACCCGCGCTCGCAACGAATTCGTGGTGAAACGGACCGAACGGGATATCGTATTCGATCTGTTCGGCGAGATAGTTCGCATTCAGCACCGCTTTCGCGCTCGCATCCGCCAATCCCTCATCTCCCAATCGGGTGATGTACGCGTATGCTTTCAACAACACGAGCCAGTTCCCTTCATATCCGTGAACCTTACCGATCGAGCTTTCGGGGGTATACCGTTCGAACCCACCGTTGGTCCGCCGAATGTGTGGGTCAGGAAGGAACTCTTTCAGCGTCTCGGAGACACCGACCGGACCGGCTCCCGGCCCGCCACCACCGTGCGGCGTCGCGAAGGTTTTGTGTACGTTGTAATGCATCAGGTCGAATCCCATATCACCGGGGCGGCCGCGTCCGAGCAAGGCATTAAGATTTGCCCCATCATAATACAACAGCCCACCGACATCGTGGACCATCTCGGCGATCTCGACGATGTCACGTTCGAATAACCCGAGTGTGTTCGGGTTGGTCAACATCAACGCCGCCGTCTCTTCGGACAGCGCAGCATCAAGCGCCTCGAGATCAACCCGCCCGTCTTCCGCGCTCGGGAGCCCAACGACGTCGTATCCCGCCATTGCCGCGCTCGCGAAGTTAGTACCATGTGCGGAGTCGGGGATGACAACTTCGGTCCGTTCATCTCCGTTCGCCTCGTGATACGCGTTCGCGATGAGGATACCCGCGAACTCACCAGCAGCGCCAGCGGGCGGTTGTAACGTCACCGCGTCCATTCCCCCGATCGTGGCGAGTTGTTCCTGTAATTGATATTGGATCTGTAACAGCCCTTGAATGGACCGTTCGGATCGGTCGGGGTGTACGGATGCCTTCGGATGGGCGGCGACATCCTCCGTGAACTTCGGGTTATATTTCATCGTACACGAGCCGAGTGGGAACGGGCCAGATTCGACACCGTAGTTCATTTCAGACAAACGGGTATAATGACGTGCAAGCTCCGGTTCAGAGAGGCTGGGTAGCGTCAGTTCATCCCGCGTCAACTCATCTGGCAATGAAGTGTTAACGGTGACCTTTTCGGTGTTTTTTTCGGAAAGTAACGGTTCGTACACCGAATCACCCGTACGCCAGCGGGCCTGATCGTACTCGAGCACGTCCGAATCTTCAAAAGAGGTCATCGTGCCGCCTCCCGAAGCGTTTCGACGAATCCATCGATCGCGTGTTCGTTCGTCTCAGTTGTACAGATCTGTATTTCGTGTTCGCCCACAACGTGAACGGCGTATCCACCGCTCTCGAGATCGGCTGCGACGGCCGCCGCGGGTTGGTCCGTATGGGCAACAAACTCACGGAAATGATGCCGATCGTTAACCGGAGCTTTAACGCCACGTATTTCATCGATTCTGGACGCGAGTTCGCGAGTTCTACTCACACACGAGTCAGCCAACGATACCAATCCATCAGGGCCGAGCCACGCGATATGCATCGCCGTTCGCAAGGCAACCCATGCCTGATTCGTACAGATATTGGATGTCGCCCGTTCGCGCCTGATATGCTGTTCACGAGTCTGCAGTGTTAGCGTGTATGCGCGAGTGCCGCTCGCGTCCTCGCTGACACCGACAAGCCGTCCGGGAACCTGTCGCAAGAACTCCTCTCGGCAGGCGAACAGTCCGGTTCCCATCCCATACGCGGCTGAGAGACCGAGCGTGGCCGCATCTCCGATAACGACATCTGCACCGACGCTTGCTGGCCGCTCCAGTATGGAAAGCGCAACGGGATCAGAGCCGATAACGAACAGTGCATCGTTGCTAGCAGTGAGTTCACCGATCGTTTCGAGACGTTCTTCAATAGCACCTCTGACGGTTGGTGTCTCCGCGTAGACCAATAGCGTCTTTTCATCAAGTTGTCCGGCCAACGCCTCAACATCGGCGGTTCCATCGTTCATCGGATACGTTTCGATCTCGACATCGTGCCCACCGAGATAGTTTTCGAGTGTTCGACGACGACCGTCGTGAAGTCGTTCGGGGATGAGTATCTGAGTGCCGTCAACGCTCCGGATTCGGATCGCCAGCGTTGCGGCTTCACCAAGTGCCGTCGCCGCATCGTACATCGAACAGTTGGCGATTTCAAGCCCGGTCAACTCGACGATCATCGACTGATACTCGAAGAGTGCCTGTAGAAATCCCTGTGCGATTTCGGGTTGATATTGGGTGTAGCTCGTCAGAAATTCCGATCGAGCGGAAAGGTGATCGACCATCGATGGGATATAATGATCGTAGTGACCACGTCCGAGGAACTCGACCAGATCATCGTTTTCTCGGAGCGTTCGATCGATCGACGATCTGACCGCTTGTTCGCTTTGCGACTCGATCCCGAACGACTCGTCGAATCGGACCGATTCGGGAATATCAAAAAGTGCTGCCTCACTGTCTGCTCCGATTATCGAGAGCATCTCCGCCGTCTCGGCATCAGTATGCGACGCGTATGGGCTGCCATTTGTTGTCATGAGGAATACCGTTATAGCGGTGTTACGCCCCGTCCGTAATAGGAATTATGAGAACATTCCGGCGAGACCCGCTGGATCGGCTAGTCTCACTCAAGGAGTTCAGCTGTCAAAATCGGTACAAACGTTCCGATATCGGTGACCATTCCGACAGCTTGTGCAGAACCGCGGTCTAAAAGTTGCGTCACGGTAGAGGGATTGATATCAACACAGACGACTCGCGTCGTCGAAGGGAGGCAGTTCCCGACAGCAACGGAGTGTAATAATGTCGAGAGCAAAAGGACCATATCCGCCTCATGAGCTTGTTCTCGGATCGCATTTTGTGCTTCGATCGCATCGGTAATCGTGTCTGGAAGCGGTCCGTCATCACGGATCGATCCCGCAATGACGAAGGGAACGTCGTTTTTCACACACTGATACATGACGCCGGATTCTAGTATTTCAGCATCCACTGCCGCTTCGATCCCTCCGGCTCGGATGATCTCGCTTATCGCATAGATGTGATGTTTGTGACCGTGTCGCGCGTGATCCAATGTTTCGGTATTGACACCGAGTGACGTTCCATAGAGATCACGCTCGATATCGTGGACTGCGAATCCGTTACCGACCGAGAGAGAATCGACGTAGCCGGCAGAGACCAGCCGTGCGAGTTCTTCACGTGCGCCGGAGTGAATCAACGCGGGGCCAGCAACGACGAGAATGTTTCCCCCGTCCTCCCTCGTCGTCTCGATGGCGTCCGCGATCTGTTGGATCGTCGTCTTCGACGGTCGTTCGGCTGAGACGCCACCTCGCATAAATCCAAAGGCACCGGTCTGTCCTCGAGGGCGTTCCGGAGGCTGAACTCGGATCCCGGCATTACCAACCACGATCCGATCGCCGGCTTCGATTGCGTTGAGTACTTTCGTATGCGCACGCGGAGGTGTCTCGTCTTCGCGAATCACGATCGCACAATCCATCTCCATATGCTCTACGTCGAGCCATGTACCATCGTACCGCACCTGAGTCAGATGGTTAGTCGTTGAATAAAAACCGTGAGGGACGACTTGGTCCGCCGGGGCGAGATCGAGTTCGACATCGCTTGGATCCGCCGGATTCGCCCCGTGTTGGTGAAGCTCGTGAATAATCTGTTGGAGGTTTTCATCGGTATCAGCGGAGACGCACAATCGAGCATAGGACTCTTCGTGTTTTTGACGGCCGATATCGAACACTTCGACGTCGAATGAACCACCGTAATCCATGATAATGCCAAACGCCGCTTGCATCATCCCGGAGTCAACGATGTGCCCTTCGAGCTCGACGACACGAGAGACAGTCATGCGGTGAGAAGGAACGCCAACGATAAGTCGATTGTGGGGTCACAATCCATGTATTCTCCGTTCGGCACGCTTGGAAGAGACGACACTACTTCGTCCGGCAGACGACACGCCACGTCGTCTCAGAAGAATCAGCTAGTCGTTTGTAGAACGCTTTTAGGCCGTCTGCTTCCGTCTCTGGCAGGAGATGTAATTCAACGGTCCCGTCTCGGATAGCGAGACGAAACGTGTCGCTAGTCTCATCATCGTGGACAATATAGAGAGGCATCGGAAGATCGAACCAATCACCGTACCGATACGGCGAGCGATCGAGAAGACGTTCAACGAGCACGCGGAGTGATTCATCGGTGTATTCGAACGCAGGGATCAACGAAAAGACCGTTTCGCCTTCGTATTCGACACCGCCGCGGCGCTGGTACCGGCGGGTCGGCCGTTTCGGAATCGTAAAGTTCGGCGTTGTGCCGTCGTCCACAGGCGTGTTACGTCGTGATACCGTTTAAATTCGCGGGCGAAGGGCGAAAACATCGGTCTACGCTGATCCACTTGGAGCGTAATGCGGGAGTTTAAATACGAGAATCAAACCAAACACGATATGATTTAACAGATAGCCGATAACGGTCAAAGCGGTTGTGTGGAGCACCGTTGTCGGAGATTTCAAACGAACCTCGGGAATGATATATAAACCGGGATCGTCGGTAGACGCTGCCCCACCTGTTCGCCATCTATATCGACCATTGGCTCATAGTATTCGGCATGTGTGGGCGATATAGTCTCTTTACACCACAAACAGTTCTCGAAGACCGGTTCGATGTCGCGTTCGAGTTCGAATTCGGTCCTCGTTACAACGCTACCCCTGGTCAATCGCTTCCGGTTATCACGGACGCGGAGCCGAACGTCGTTCGCCGTCTCGAATGGGGGCTCATTCCACGCTGGGCAGACGATTCGGCTACTAGACACATTAACGCCCGATCGGAAACGGTAGCGGAAAAGCCAGCGTTTACTGATGCCTACGAGAATCGTCGATGCTTGGTTCCATCGAATGGATTCTACGAGTGGGTTGAAGAAGGGACTGAAAAACAACCGTATCGAGTCGCGTTCGAGGATGACCGTCCGTTCGCGATGGCGGGTCTATGGGAGCGATGGACACCGACTACGCGACAGACAGGGCTTGGAGACTTCGGCGGTGGAGTCAAAGAAAAAGCAGAGAACAATCCCATCGAAACGTTCACGGTACTTACAACGGAGCCAAACGAGGTCGTCGAACCGCTTCATCATCGAATGGCAGTCATCCTCGAACAGAGCTCGGAAGATGCCTG
>SKKJ01000257.1 GCA_007121575.1 Natronomonas sp. | reverse complement strand
CTTTCGCTGCTCGACGAGCATCGGCACCTGCATGAAGGCGTAGATAAGCAACATCCACCCGAGGAAGATCGTCCCGTACTGCCCGCGAGGCATGAACTGGGTCGATGCGTACCACATGACGACGAACCAAAACGGGATGGAAAATACGATAACCGACATCCGGAACCGTTCTTCGATTCCCCGACCCAGCCATACGACGGCTACTGCGGAGATCGAAAGACCGACCACGCTAGCTCCTGCAATGAGTAGATCAGAATCCGCGATCGGTAACACCCAGAAGGTGGCTATCCAAAACGGAATCGCTAACAGATACAGTACTAGTTGATAGTTACCACGCTTTCCGTCGGCGAGATCGAGCGGGCCACCGCTTTCGAGTATTCCATCACTTTCATCCGAAGTTACATCAGCTGTTTCGTCGATCTGATCTGTCATTGTTGTCGTGCTAAATATTTCGCGACGATATTGTTGTGGCTGTCAATTAATACGTCCGAGCTATCCGTTAGTACAGGTGAGAAGATACGTGGGGTATAAAGACTCATCGAGTGGTCAGCATCTAAAAGGATTGCAGCCGAGTCAGTATGCCGGTTGCCACTCGACAGGCCACGTCGGTCTGGCATAGCAATCCGTAGGTAATCGGGTATTATAACCGTACTGGATTCTTTCGGCAAATATGCCGCACATCACCGATTTATTGTGATATTTTCGCGATAAATTTTGAAGTAACTGGACGATTGTATTCAGATATTAGCATGATTTGACTATCTCATGTCTACTCATCCGGGCTATTTCACGCCGAATGTTGTATAATGTTGGATGATGGTTGTTGATCTTACGCTATCTAAGCGATCATACAAAGAAACCTTTTAATACGGACAATACCACGTTAGGCTGTATGTCTGACCGAACAACTCGACGTAAGATTCTACAGGGTACCGGGGTAGCCGGCCTCATTACTCTAGCAGGAGTTGCGGGTAATGGAAACGGCAACGGTAATGGAAACGGCAACGGTAATGGAAACGGCAACGGTAATGGAAACGGCAACGGTAACGGCAACGGCAACGGTGACGATGGTCCTGAGCAGTACCAACTGCAACTAGGTGCGAGCCCAACGGGCACGTCGACGCATCAAGCAGGGCAGGCGCTCGCCCGTGCCGCAAACGAACACAGCGATTTCCTCAGCATCTCCGTACAGGAATCCGGTGGCTGGGCAGCACACCCATACGAGTACGAAGCCGGCGACTTCCCGGCGGTCGGTATCGACAACAACACGTACGCGGAGGCGTTCCACGACGATGGTGCATTCGCTGACGATCCCGTCGACGACCTCCCGCTACAGGGGTTCATTCACGTTTCGCTCGAGATCTACTGGGTCGCCGTCGAGGGATCCGGAATCGAATCGACGGCCGACCTGCTCGAAGGCGGATACAACGTCTATCCGATCCAGCCCGGATTCGGTACGCGAAACCTCTCCGAGAAAGTCATCCGACAGACGGATATCTGGGACAACAACGAGATCCTCAACATCGACGCGAGCGACGCTGCAGGTGCCGTCGAAGAAGGCCGTATCGACGCGTTGTGTGTGTACGGAACGAACGGTCAAGAGCTCGCTGGCTGGATCCAAGAACTCGACGTCCGAAACGAAGGCGAAATCTACGCTATCGAAGTCGACGAGGTGTTCGAACAGGCGATCGACGAGACGGACGGTCCCGTCAAATCCGAAATCGAACTCTACGGCTGGCAACAGGACGTAACGCGAATCACCGGTGACACGACGACAGCGTGGGTTCTGGCAGGTCAGTGGGCGTTCGGTCCACAGATCCCCGACCACGTCGCCGAAGAATGTGCCCGGCTCGCCGCCGAACACGTCGATACGATCCGCGAGGCCGACCCGGCCGCGCTCGATCAATCCGACGTCGTCTCACAGACCGACGCCGTCATCCCCGAAATCCCGATCCATCCCGGTGTCGCCGACTACTGGGAAGCGAACGACGCGTGGAACGACGAGTGGACCCGCGGCGAAACCGAGTAACGCTTCGAACCCAACCGCTTCTATTATTTGCGCCGTATAACTCTGTCAGTGGATGCTTAGTGCGGATCGAAATTTCGTTCCGAATCTCTCCGAATCGGTCGGTATGTCCTGAGTTAAAAGAGCGGACGGTTCACTCGTCGAGAATGGCGACTGGTCGGAACGGCGACCCCGTCCCGTCTCGAAGCTTGAGGGGAAACGCAACTAACTGGAATCGTTTCCCAGCGACCGCGTCGAGATTCGCCATGTTCTCCATGTTCAGAATCTCGTGTTCTGCACACATGTCGTGTGCTGGGAACTCCTGTGTCGCCCCCGCCGTCCCGTGATCGATACTCGGCGAATCGATCCCGATGTTCGAAACGCCCTGTTCTGCGAGCCAATCTGCGGACTCTCTGTTCAACCCGGGATACTCGTGAAGGTATTTGTATCGCTTTTCGTGATCTTCGATGCTGTAGTTCTCGGCTCGATGTCCCGTATGCAACAGTATCGCGTCACCGTCTTTGATTTCGAGATCGTGTGCGTCGAGCTCCGCTTGGATGTCATCGATCGTGATAAAGTCGTCCGCCGAAAGGTGTGACAGATCGATGCCGATACCTTCGGTGTAAAACCGCTCGAGCGGGATCTTCTCGATCGATTTGTCGTTCGTCGGATCGAGGTGACTGAACGAGTCGATGTGTGTCGGTCCGTGCTCGCTGAGAAGCAGCGTCCGGATGTGGAGGTGCTCTTCGTCGCTTCCCTGTTTTTTGGCTTTCAGCTTTCGTTTGATCGCCCCCGTCTCTTTTCCGACCTTCTGTTTCGCGGTGTATCCCGATTCTTCGTGGGTGCTCGAAACGAGAAACTTCGTCCGTTGGTTCCCCGGAAAGACGGGTTGATCTTCTTCGACGTATCCCGAGAGATCGACTAACTCAACCATGCTGTGTCTACTCTTTTTGTGTGATTAGTACTTTTGGATCGCTGCGTTATCTGTCGTGCTGAAATGCGGTTATGTTAGCTGATCCAAACAATGGTATCGTTGTTATCTACAGAAATCTCTTGGAGTATCTCCGCGAACGTATTTATTCACTCTTTATCGTCGAATTTAAAATAAATGTTCGATTTTAGACCATGTTGTATGTTATCCATTGTGTGTGTGGGATGCTCCAATTCTCTATATTCTATTTTTGCATGTTAAATTACTCACTGTTTTCGACCGCTAAAAAAGCTATCTCATCTTACACGTCTCTTAACAGGACTTCGTCGAGAGTTTCGTGAACTATCGATCCACGGCGGTTTCTCTATCTCCAATTTATTACTACTCTGTCGACGATTTCCGCTCCTAATCTCTATCTCCAGATGCATAGTATCGTCGGAGAATATCCAATCCGTCCGATTCCAGCACCGGTCCATCGACGACTGTCGTTCCGTTCGCTCGTTCGATCACCTCGTCACACGAAATATCGATCCCCCGGTCATCGCGAACACGCGGTAACGAACTCCCTGAAACGCTGTATACGACCCGGCCTAACCCCGAATAATAGATGGCACTCGCACACATCGCACACGGCTCTGTGCTCGTGTACATCGTACATTCTGCCCGTTCACTCTCTGACAGTTCTGTTGCGGCGTATCGAGCTAACTTGAGTTCTGGATGTGCCGTGATGTCCTCGTCCGTTACCGTCGTGTTCTCGCTCGTTTGAATCACAGAACCATCGAGGACCAAAAGCGATCCGAACGGTGGATTTCCAGCACTTTGCGCCGCTTCGGCCAACTCGAGCGCGGTTCGGATATGTCGGTTGTCGGTTTCTGTTGTCATTGGAGTTTACTTATGCGTTCGGTCTCGTCAGAATCGCATAAAGTCTGCTCAGGTCCTAATAGTAAACTTATCAATTATTCATCCATGATTTTAGTTCGATATATTTATATACTCGCTTTCGACGAACAAAATTCGTTCGCCGACAACTACTGGAACAATCGGATCTCTCGATGAAAGACGAATACGGCCCTTGTACGATTATGGCCCGATTCCAATCGATTGTTGGCACTCAGATCTCACGAACGACTTCACCATCGATCTCGATCGCCTCAATCTCTTCGTCGCTGAACGGGATTTCGATTTCGATTTCAACGAGATACTCTTCGTGTGCGAGCGCTTCGTGCCCGAGAACGGTATGGCACGGATACGGTTCGTCGAACATCTCCTCGTAAACCCGTTTATATCCGTCGTGATAGTGCTGTGCCGGATCGACGATATGTGTCGTCACTTTCGCGATATCTGCGTAGGTCTTTCCGACGGCATCGAGAAGAATTCCGACGTTCTCGTAGGCTTTTCGTGCTTGCGTTTCGATATCGTCGCCGATGACGTTCGAGTCGGCATCCATAGCGACCTGTCCGGCCATATAAAACGTCCCGCCGGCGAGGATCGCGTGGTTGTATCCGATGCTTCGGGCGTCTTTGAGCTCCGGTGGGTTGATCGCGAGTCGCGTCATATCTGTCATGCGCGAACGATACACAAAAGTGTCACTCTCATCGGTCAGTTCGGCCGCTCGTCTGCTCTCCGAGTCGCAGGGATTATCTCGTAACTCGCCGTTCGACTCGGTATGTCCGAACGCGTACTCGTCGTTTCGACCGGCGGTACTATCGCAAGCACGGCCGGGGAGGATGGAGCCTCTCCGACACAAACCGGCGAAGATCTCGTTGAAGCCGTTCCCGAACTCACCGATCGAATCGAGGTCACACAGCTGTCGCAACGCCCGAGTGTCGATATGGACTTCGAAGTTTTGGAGCGACTTCGCGAACACATCGCTGCCCACGAGGCTGGTGTCGTCGTTACCCACGGGACGGACACGATGGCGGAATCGGCGTACTACATCGATCTCGTCGATGAATGGAATGTCCCCGTGGTTTTTACCGGTGCGCAACGGCGTCCCGATCAGCCGGGGGCCGACGGTCCGGCGAACCTCCTCGCGTCGGTTATCGCCGCGGAGGAACCCGAAATGCTGTCCGCCGGTGGCGTGTATCTCTGTCTCAACGGCGAACTCCATGCCGCGCGCGACGCCTATAAATCCCATACGTGGCGACTCGATACGTTCGAGTCGCCGACTCGCGGGCCGGTCGGCGCGGTTGGCCCGAACGGTTTCGAACGGTATCGAGAACTCGGGTCGTGTTCGACGACGCTTTCGACGACTGGTGAACCGACGGGCGACGTCCCGATCATCACGACCGGTCTCGGCGTCGGTCGAGACGGGATCGATCTCGCGGTCGAACGCGGTTGCGACGGCATCGTGATTCAGGCGACCGGATTGGGAAACACCCCGGAACCCATCGCGGATGCCGTTGCGGATGCCGTCGCCGCGGACGTTCCGATCGTGATCACGTCTCGATGTCACGCTGGTGGCGTCGCGGCCGTCTACGGTGGCGGCGGCGGCTACACGCTCGAACAACACGGTGCGGTGTTCGCCGGCGATCTCTCCGCGCCGAAGGCACGAATCAAGCTGCTTGTCGCGCTCGAATCTGAGAGTTCAGTCTCTGAGGCGTTCGCCGCCGAGTAACCCACGTTCTCTCTTATCTGTCACACCTGGGAGTGCCACCATCACACAAGGTTATGAGCTATCGCCTGTAACGAGTCTCTATGCAGTTACCGACACACCCATTCGAATTCACCTACAACGGACTCGACATACTCTTCGGCCGTAATCGTGCCGCGACACTCGGCGAGTTGCTCGCCGAGGAAGGGCTCGAACGGGCTTTGATCGTCTGCGGTTCGAACGTCGGCGCGAACGACGAGTTGATGGATCCGATCACGGACGGACTGGGTAACCGTCTCGCGGGTTGTTTCGATGAGACCACGCCAGCGAAGCGAGTCGAGACGGCGTACGACGCGATCGATCGAATGCACGAGGTCGATGCGGACGTGCTCATCGGTGTCGGCGGCGGAAGCAGCCTCGATGTCGCTCGACAGATGAGCGTGCTGGCGGCCGACGGCCGATCTCGATCCGATCTCAAAGCAGCCGCTCGCGAGGGGACCTTCTCTGGTCTCGACCCAACCGGGGAATCGACGCCCGTGATCGTCGTGCCGACGACG
>SKKJ01000265.1 GCA_007121575.1 Natronomonas sp. | reverse complement strand
TTTCTTGGAGGCCTCTCGGATAGAGTTGGCCGGGATCTGGTCGCCGTGATGACGTTCGGTACCGGAATCGTCGGATACGGATTGCTCATCACCGGCTCCGGTGTGTTGGTTATCGCCGCCATCGTGCCGATCGGTATCGCGATGTCGTGGGGCGCACCAGTGCAGTCACGCTTTATCGATAACCTCGGTCCGGACGAACGAGCGACCGGGTTCGGACTCGTCCGGACGGTCTATATGACGATCGGCGCGTCCGGAAGCGTCGTCGTCGGTACGCTCTCGGATTTCGCCGGCTGGGAGTTCGCGTTCGGCGCGCTCGTCGTGGTACTGACGTTCGAGACGCTTTTGGCGGCGTTTCTGTTCCTTCGACGGTAGGGGTTCGGATTATTCCAGCCGTCGCTCCTCGGTAATCATATACGTTCGCGACACCGTAACAGATGGGTTATTTATGTCGGACCGTGTAAACGCGATCATATGCCCCCCGAATCGTACGACATTGTCGTCGTTGGCGGCGGAACCGCGGGCTGTTTCGCCGCGGCGACGGCGGCCCGAGACGGCCTCGATGTCGCCGTCCTCGAGCGCAAAACCGAAGACGAGGGTGGCCGCATCGCCTGCGGCGACGCCATCAAGGGAACGAGTACGTTTCCCGATGTTATCGATCTCGAGTATCTCCGCGAGGAATCGTTTACGAATGAAGGCATCACGCTGGCCCGATTCGAGAACCCGAAAACGGGAGAAAACCTCGATATCGGCTTTCGCGGCGGAAACGGTGCGATCGTTGACCGAAAGCGCTACGGTGAAGTGCTCTTAGAAGAGGCCGAACGCGCCGGTGCGGATATCCATTACGAGACGGTCGTCCAAGACGTCGTCCAAAACGGCGCGGTGACCGGCGTCACCGCGACGAAACGCGGCTCCGTCGTCGAATACGATGCGGATGTCGTCATCGACGCTGCCGGATCGCTGTCGTTGCTGCAAGATAAAGCGGACTTCGACGGGACGAGCTTCGACACCAACGTCAATTACCAGCAGTTCTGTTCGGCCTACCGGGAGGTCATCGAACTCGAAGAGCCGGTCGATTGGCACAACGCGATCGTGTTCAAACCGACCGCCGAACTCGGTTACCTGTGGTATTTCCCTCGAACTCCGACGGAGATCAACGTCGGATTGGGATTTCAGATGAACAAACAGCCGATGGAACTCGTCGAACACCTCAAACGCGACGTTCGAAACCGAGCGGAGTTCAAAGGCGCGACGGTGAAAGATAAACTCGGCGCGGCGCTGCCGACGCGGCGGCCGTATGATTCGGCTGTCGCCCCCGGCTACATGGCCATCGGCGACGCGGCGGCGCACGTCAATCCCTGTACCGGTGGCGGAATCCCCGGCGCGGCGAAGGCCGGAAAATGGGCGGCTGAGGCCGCGATGGACGCGATTGCTGAAGGAACGACTGATAGCGAGGACGCGCTGTGGGCGTACAACCGCCGCGTGCAAACCGATTTCGGCAAGCGGTTCGCCGCGATGGATCTATACAACATCTGGGGCGGTACCTACGACGTCGATAAACTGGTCGATATCGTGAGCGCGATGCCCGGCCAGCAACTCGCTGACGCGCTCGCGTTGGAGGGTACGGCATCGATGAGTTGGCCGTTGAAAATCAAGACGGCGATCAAAACGTTCGGCCACTGGGGGACGCTGTTCGAATTGAAACAGCTCAATGAACTCGCGACGGAGCTCAAATCGGTCTACGACGAGTATCCGACGACGAGCGACGGATTCGAGACGTGGCAATCGCGACGGGATGACGTGATGGACGACGTCTATGACCTCTGCGGCGCCGATCCGAAATACTGACTACTCCCGTATGGGTGGCGGATCGGTCGGGAATCGCCGCCAACAACTATTTGAATTTACTCTCCGTGCCTCACGACAATGGAAATCGCCGACGAAACCTTTGAGTTCGACGGTGATGCAGCGTGGCTCGCTGCCGCCGTCGTTCTCGTTGCGAGTCTCGGCGGTGCTGTTGTACTCGCAGAGTGGCCGCTGGTAGGTGTCACACAGGAAGAACCCGATGAACCACACCTCGTCGAACCGGTCGAGGGTGGGACGCAACTGTGGCCGTATACCGCCCGCGCCCACGACTATGAGAGTCGAACGCTCGGCATCAACATGGTCTTCTACGGAGATCCTGCGGAGGTCCATACCGCCTTAACGGAGCGTTCGGCGCTGAACTGGACCGACGAACAGGTCCACGAAGGGGATGCGGACGGAGATACGGTTTCGCACGAACGGATCGAGTTCGATTCGGACGCCGACGACCTGGGTGATATGATCTCGTGGGGGGAGGCCGAGGGGTCAACCCGATACGTCTATTTCGAAACCGATGACGGCGGCGAATGGGTGGATGAATCCTACCAGCTACACGCCGGCACGTATCTGGGCGAGCGTCGGCATATCCGGGCGTACGACGATCCGAACGGCGAGTGGACGGCGATCCAGGTCCACGAAGAACACTGGGACTGGTTCCGACTCCGACACACGGTGACCGGAATCAGCGACTCCCAACGGGAGATCGAACTCGATTTCATGGACGATCCGGCCGTTGAGAACGTCGTTCGGATGCCGTTCGAAAACGAAACCGCCGATAGCGACGGCTGGGTGACCGGTATCTATTTCGCCGGTGCGGCGGTTCCGTTCTTGCTCTTCGGGCTTACCGGCCGCCCAAAGCGGTTCTCACGCGATGTCTCTCAGTTCATCGATCGTCGTCGCCGCGAAATCATCCTCGGCGTTAGCCTCTTCGTTCTCTATACCGCCGTTCGATGGCTCGGTATCGCCGGTGAAATCGTCTTTTCAGACGTTTCTCCGAAGGTCGTTGCCGCTCCGCTGTACGTCGGCCTCGTCGTCGGTATCCCGGCGATCGCGTACCTGTTCGGACGGGGGAGCGATCGAACGTGGGCGTTCACATTCGCGGCGCTCGGACTCGGCTCGGCGATCGTCGTCGATTTCGCCGCGATGGGCGTCTCTGTTCTCCCGCTTCGGGTGATTCTTCATCGGGGCGCGGTCGTCCTCGCGGTCGGACTGATCGCCGTTGGCGGAGCGTTGGCCGTCGAGCAGGCCGATCGTCCCGCCCCGCTCGTCGTCGGAACGGTCGGGTGGGTGCTCGTGATCTTCGCCTCGCTGTTCGGATACGTTTGAGATCGTTTTAAGCGGCGACAAACGCATGCGGACGGGGAAGTTTATACGTGCTCACATACAAATATCTCAAGAATGAACGCCGGGCCGTCACGACGTCGCCGAGCGGTTCTCGCAGGAGCTGCGGGTGCGATTGCTGCGACAAGCGGTTGCGTCGGAGAGATCCGGAATCTCGTCGGTCGAAGCCGAACGAGCCAGCTTTCGCTTACCATTGCAACGTTACCCGCGGGTGATGACCCGTATGCTGTTCGGATCGCGAACCGTCTTGCCGACAATCTCCAAGCAGCCGGAATCGAGACGCTCGTCGATGCGATTCGTCCGGACGTGCTCTTGCGCGATATCCTCGTCAATCACGATTTCGATCTGTACGTCGCACGCTACCCGAGTCAAGGCGACCCAGATGAGATCCGCTCGATGCTGTACTCCGCATACGCTGAAGAGGCCGGCTGGCAAAATCCGTTCGGGTTCAGTAACTTATCGTTCGATGAACTTCTCGATGAACAACGGATCGTGGAGGACGAACGACGGATCGAAGTCGTCCACGAGATCCAACGGGAGATCGTCCGGGAACAACCGTTCACGGTCGTTTGCTATCCGGACCATATCAACGCCGTTCGAACTGATCGCTTCGACCGGTGGCCAAGAGGTGGCTTGAACGCCGCGGTCGATTATTTACAACTCGATCGTGTCGATTCGGAAACGACGCTTCAGTTGCTCCTTCGAAACAGTCGAATTACCAGAAATCGAAACCCGATCGCAGCCGAGTATCGCGATCAGGGATATCTAATCGATCTCTTGTACGATTCATTGCTTCGGTTTCCACCGGACGCTGTTGCTCCGATCAACTGGCTCGCTGAAACGGTTTCGTGGGGAGACGGCTCGACGCTTTCGGCGACGATACAACTCCGTGAAACATCGTGGCACGACGGTGAACCCGTTACTGCCGACGACGTCGCGTTCACCTACGAATTTTTACGAGACAGTTCGCTCGGTGAGTTCGACTCACCCGTCCCGACGCCGTGGCGTCGAGGTCGTCTCTCGCTTATCGATACCGTGAGCGTGCTTTCGGATCGGGAGCTCCGTATCACTTTTACGACGGATAACCGCTCGGTTGCCTATCGCCCGCTCGTCGTTCCGATCCTTCCGGAACATATCTGGCGTGACCGAGCAGTAGCCGCCGATCTCGCTGGCGTCGATATCGTCGGTCAGACGACCGAAGCGCTCATCACCTCGAACGAAGCGGCGGTCGGCAGTGGGCCGTTTCGCTTCGTCGATGCCGCAACTGACGAATCGCTGTCGATCGAGACGTTCCCCGACCATTTCGTGTACCGTGAGCAACCTGACGATATCCCGAGCCGGTTTGCGGGCGATCCGCCGTTCGATCGGATCGAATTCACGGTCGTGCCTTCGCACGACGCTGCCGTGCAAGTTCTGTTAGACAACGATGCGGACTCCACTGCTGATGGCTTGCAGGCAAGCGTCGTTCCTCGGGTCGTTCGTGCAAACGACCTCTCGTTGAGAATTCGGCCGGCGAATTCGTTCTATCACATCGGATATAACGCCCGACGATCGCCCATGACCGACCCGAACTTTCGCCGAATCGTCTCCCGCCATATCGATCGAACGTCGATCGTCTCGGAATCGCTCAGCGGATACGGCTCTCCTTCACAGGTTCCGCTCACAGGCCGGTGGGTGCCTGAGGATCTTCAATGGGATGGCGAGGCGAGCCTGCCATTCTTTGGAACGGACGGGGAGATAGATCCCGAACAAGCACGCGAGGCCTTCCGAGAGGCGGGTTACCAGTACGACGGCGATACCCTCATCAGGAGGGGTGATTCATGACACTCGTGTTCGTCGTCGGCCGCTTGGTTGGAATCGTCCTGTTACTGCTCGTTATCGCGAGTGTCCTGCTCATCGGTCGCGAACGGATCGCCGAAACACGTCGTGAGTTTCGAACGCGTTTCGCATCGATCGCACCGTACGTCGGCTTGCTCGCGATCGTCCTTGTCGCCAACAAAATCGCCCGAGATATCGGTCCCGATCTCTCGCTCATCATCGGATTCCGGATAACCGGACGTCTTCACAGCCTCGATGGAATGTTACTGTGGCCGCTGTTCCCCGATCAAACGCCGCAAGTCGTCGTTTGGCTTCAATCGATGGCAACGCCTGAGCTCACCGCGTACTTCGCGTTCATCTACGTGTACGGGTACGTCTTTTTGCTCGTCTTCCCGCTCGTGGCGTATCTCGCCTTGCCTCAGCCGGAGCCGCTGCGGCGAACGCTGGTCGCCTACGGGGCGAATTACATCATCGGCGTCCTGTGTTACATCATCTTCATCGCGTACGGACCTCGAAACATAATCGTCGATCACGCCGAGGGACTGTTATACAGCCAATACGCTCAGTATCAATTCGTTACGACAGCTGTCAACGACGAGACGAACGTCTTCCCGTCGCTTCACACCTCGATGGCCGTGACCGCGGCACTGCTCGCGTGGACCACTCGGGACGAATATCCGCTGTGGGTTCCGATCTCGGCCGTACTCGCCGTCAGCGTCGTCATCTCGACGATGTACCTCGGGATTCACTGGGCGAGTGACGTGATCTTCGGCATCGCGCTCGCGTGGATCAGCGTCTCGATCGGCACACGGTTAGAAAATCGACCACCGAAATTCGAACGGACGAAACGCCGGGTTTCGACCGTGATCAATTCTATTGTAACTCCGCTGCGATAACGTCGCGGAACGTCGTGATCTCCTCTGCCGTGTAACTGAGTGTCTCACCATTAATCGTGAGTTCGAGTTTCCCGCTGTCCGTTGTCTTCCCGAGCGTTTCGACGGGAGCGATCCCTTCGACCCGCTTCCGAACGGCCTCAGGATCAGTCGTCTCGACGACGACTCGTCCGACCGCCTCAGAA
>SKKJ01000107.1 GCA_007121575.1 Natronomonas sp. | reverse complement strand
CCATTCTAACTATCACGTCTTGGCGCGCCATCGAATAAGAACTTTGGCAAGCGGACTGAAACTGAAGGGAAGACGGTCGTGTTGTGACTGTCGGTGTGAAACTGTAAGAAGTGGGACCGCCCGAATTTGAATCGGGGTCACAGCGTCCCAAACGCTGAAGGATACCAAGCTACCCCACGGTCCCGCGCTGCTCCGCATCTACACTACTGTCCGCGTGTATGAAAACGATTTCGTTCTGTCCCCAAGGGATTTAATCCTCGTCAGCGAATGAAGCGTCATGGTTACAACGACCGAGATCGCGATACTGGTGATCGCGTTGGCGCTCTTATTCGGTGCTTATCGGATCATCAGGGCGGTCAAGCCGTTCATTATCAACGCCGTCGTCGGCGTGATCGTCTTGCTCATCGCGAGCTTTCTTGGCCTGGGTGTCGAAATTACGCCAATCGCTGTACTCATCTGTGCAGTCGGTGGGATCCCCGGCGCGATATTGGTGATCTTGCTGGCGTATACCGGCATCGCGTTCGCCGGAATGGCTATTCCTTTCGGTGTGCTGACAATTATCTGATCTTCGAACAAATCCACTAATTCACTGTTATTCGTCGTCGCGAAGCTCGATTTCGGCGACGATATCGTACGGATGCGCCCCCTTTCGAACGCAATCGAGCATGAGGAAGGCCTCGTTGGGCGTGAGAAAGTGTTCCGTGACCGCCCGTCCGAGCGGAGTCGGATCGAATCCGTCAATAAAGCCGTACTCTAAGAGTTTGCCGACTGCGTGTGTCGTCGGTATCTCGCCGATCATGCGATCGTTGAGGCGTTTGGCTTTCTTCCCCGCAACGGTGATGTTCGCGAGCGTTTCCTCCACGGCGGCGGTTTCGTCGTATCGGGTCATGACCGATTCCATCTCCCCTTTCAGGAGCTTGAAGGCGACTTCGTCTTCGGACATCTCCATGGAGTTGTGGTACGTACAGTCGGGCTCTACGAGCATATACACCGTCCCTTGATCGTGGTAATCCGGACGCCCCGCCCGTCCGAGCATCTGTTCGAACTCTTGAACGGAGAGCCATTCGATCCCCATCGCAAGTGAGTCGAAGATGACCTGTGAGGCGGGGAAGTCGACGCCAGCGGCCAACGCTGCCGTCGTCACGACAGCGGCGAGCTCCTGTTCGCCGAACTGCCGTTCGACCCGCTTTCGCTTTCCGTAATCCAGTCCCGCGTGATATGGTGCGGAGTTGTACGTCAATCGCCGCGAAACCTCGTGACAACGACGACGCGAGTTGGTGAAAATGATCGTCTGTCCGCGGTATCCCTTCGACGATGTCGAGTCGAACGCTCGCCGAACGAGTTTGTCCTCTATCTCGATCTTTTCGAGTCCCTCCGCGAAGGTCACGTGTCGCTCGATCGGGACGGGTCGCTCCTCGAACTCGATGAGTCGGGACTCGAGTTTGCCGGCGAGTTCCGCGGCGTTACCGACGGTTGCCGACAGATAGATCCACTGGGTGGCGCAGTTATTCGTCTCACAGTAGTGTTTAAGCCGCGAGATGAGGCCGTCGAGACGGTGTCCTCTCTCGTCCGCGCCGAGAGTGTGTACCTCGTCGATGACGACCGTTCCGATATCACCCATCTCTTTTCCCGTCCGGAGTGCGTGATCGATCCCTTCGTAGGTCCCGACGATGATGTCTGCGTTCGGGTCGAACCGATTTCCATCGTCTCGGATTCGTGAGGAACCGACCCGGATCGTCACGTCGAGAACGTCGCCGTAGTCCTCTTCGAAATCGTCGTACTTCTGGTTGGCGAGCGCGACGAGCGGAACCAAAAACAGCAGTTTTCCGTCCCCTTTCAACGCGCGGTCGACGCCAGCGAGTTCGCCGACGAGCGTTTTGCCGGTCGCCGTCGCACTGACGACGAGCTGATCTCGCCCCGTTAAGAGTCCGTTTCTGACCGATAGACTCTGGACCGGAAGCAGTTCGTCGAACTTCTGGAGTCTCGATTTCAATTCGGCGTGAACATCGAGATCACGCGTCGAAACGAGATCGATCTCGTCGACTGTCGCGCTGATCTCATCGAACTTCGTCAGTTCCGGATCCAGCTGTCCGGAAAGCAGATTCGCGACGCGTTCGAGGTCGCCGACTTCGAGGAGGAGCTCTTCTAACCGATCGCGAGCCCCGGATCGGAGGCCACGATAGTTGGCCTCCCGTTCGAGTTCCCGCCTTGCACAGTCCGGACAGATGAATTCGTTGTCGGCTTTGATCGCTGTCTCCGACGTCAACGGCGAGTACCGCCCGTTTCCGGCACAGTATCGGCACGTTCGAACCTGCTTCGCCTCGAGTTGATAGCCCGCAAGCATCGCCATAATTTCGTCGCGCCCGCGCGTGGAGGTCTGCTCGGAAATCCTGATTCGAGAGGCGCGTCTGGCCGTTTCGACGAACTGCTCGGGGCGTCGTGGCACGTCGTCTTCCCCGTCTTTGATACGGAACCGCCCCGGTCGCGGCCCCGCATCCGTCTGTTTCAACTCCAGCCGACCGTGAAGTACTCGGTCACCGTCGCGACGGACAACGACTGTGTAGTCACCGCCCGCCTCGTGTAAGAACAGCGTACCGACGTCGGCGACCTGTTTCGACACGTCTGTGAGTAGTGTATCTGGGTATTTGAGGAATTCGGCTTCGCGCTTATCTCCGTGAGACGAGTATGAGAGCCAACGTTCCTGCAAGGGTAGAGAACGCCGCGAGGACGAAAAAGACGGATGACGTCGTGCCGTAGGTACGTATCGTTCCGACGATCGCCGCACCCAGAGCACCGATTCCGAAGATCGCGAGATACGTATAGCCGAACGAGAGCCCTCGCGAATCCGGCAGCGAGTACTTCGCGATCGTCGCCTGTGTCAGCGGTTGCATAGCGAACATCGCAAAACCAAGGAGAGAACTCGCCGCGAGAAGCCCCCACACGCCGATCTGAACGGCCGGGACGAATCCGAGGGCGATTATCGTTAAACACGCGAGCATCCCGACGAGTCCTCTGTCGGGTTCGATCCGGTCCGTGAGCCATCCGCCGAGATACTGCCCGCCGATCCCGACGACCAACAGCCCGACATAGAGATACTGTGCCGCATCGAACGTCTCCGCGAACGGGCTGTCCGAGTCGATAAATCCGGGCTGAATATCGCCGACAGTCGAACGCAGAAACTCGCTCAACAGATCCGGGAGGAACGTCAACATCCCTCTGTAGTACAGCCCGTTCAGGGCGACGACGGCGAAGACGAAGAGAAACGCCACGGTGAAGAGTCGTCGCGTTTCGGTGAGAAATTCAGACAGCGATCCTGGGCCGGACGGTCCTTTCGCGATCGCTTCCTCGCTTTCGACTGCAGCGGTCGGATCGAATTCGACGATCGTCCCGATGGCTGCAGCGAGGAGCGCCGGGACTGCGAGCGCCATCGCGACGATGCGCCAATCGAATCCGAGCAACAAGACCGCGGTTATGAGTGGCCCGAACGCGATTCCGATGTTTCCGGCCATCCCGTGATACGCAAAGCCGCGGCCACGTTCGGTCACGCCGTTACTTATCAAGGTGAGCCCCGCCGGATGATAGATGCTCGCGCTGAGTCCCCACAGCGAGACGGCGATCGCGATGCCGACGATTCCACTTGCGAAACTCAACACCAGAAACGACAGCCCCATGCCGGTAAGACAGACGACGATCAATCGTCGAGAGCCGTACCGGTCGACCAACAGTCCACCCGGAAGCGCACCGACGCCGAAGAGTCCATAGCCGATCGCTACCGCCCCGCCCAACACTGCCGCAGTAACGGAGAATTCGAGCAGCCAGATCGTCATCAGAATCGGGATGGAGAGCTCGTATAGATGGACCATCCCATGCCCGATCATCACGAAGCTGACGATCGAGCGGTCGTTTCGGTTCACAGCGGCGCTACTATAGTTGCGGTGTTATGTCGTTCGATTCTGTCGTGACCGCCGTTGTCGCTTTTCAACGCCTTCGAGCGTTCCCGGCTCTGGTGGTCGAGCGAGCTTCCCTTCGAACTCTGCGTTAATTCTCCACGGACGTCTCGATCGAAGTCTCGGACGTATTCTCGCACGCTATCGGTGCTGATTCTGTCTGTTCGGATCGTGCAAATCGGATGTATCTCTCGGATCGTTCGATGCCGACGTACGTGATTTCTGATTAACTGACGTGATATGGCCACACATTCTTTTGTTCGAAGGGATCGTTTTTACTGACCTATGCCCGACGACCACACGGACGTACTCGTCAGTGGTGGCGGCCCTGCAGGACTGAGCGCCGCGCTCTTCGCACAGAAAAACGGTCTCGAGACGACGCTTCTCGATACCGACAAGACGTGGATGCACAAAGCGCACCTGTTCAACTACCTCGGTGTCGGCTCGATCGACGGATCCGCGTTTCTCGAGACGGCTCGTGCACAGGTCGATAGCTTCGGCGTCAACCGGATTCAAGACAGCGAGGTAACCGATGTCTCCGCAACCGATGACGGGTTCATAGCCGAAACCGCGGACGGCGAATATGCCGCCGAGTATCTCGTATTGGCGACTGGTGCGAACCGCGATCTCGCTGAGACACTCGGTTGTGCGTTCGACGGCGACCTCGTCGATGTCGACGTGACGATGGAGACGAGCGTCACTGACGCGTACGCGACTGGTGCGATGGTTCGGGCCGAAGAGTGGCAAGCGATCATCTCGGCCGGTGACGGTGCCGCGGCTGCGTTAAATATCCTCTCTAAAGAGAAGGGTGAACACTTTCACGACTTCGACGTTCCCGCGGACGCGGACGAGATTTTCGGATCGATGTCGGTCGAAGAGTAACTGCCCGTCGAATGCTATTCGAGATCGTAGACCGCGATATCGTTCGTCCCGCACTGTGGGCAGTCTTCGATGTCGGATTCGAGCGTGCATCCGCAGTGACGACATTCGTAGATGCGCTCGCGATCACCGATGAGCTTTCGAACGCGTGTGAGTAGAACCATGATGTTGTTTCGCTATGGTTACACCGCGGCCGATAGCGTATAC
Organism: Natronomonas sp.; assembly: GCA_007121575.1. GTDB lineage: Archaea > Halobacteriota > Halobacteria > Halobacteriales > Haloarculaceae > Natronomonas. The sequence continues at coordinate 1,136 of SKKJ01000107.1, read as the reverse complement.
CTGCCGTTCGGTTCAACCTTATATAAAACAACGAGACCGTTTAGTACGCGATAGATCGCATTTCTAAACGCGTTTGTGGCTGAATCGTTTCGGCGTCTCCTCACCGTGAGAACGGTCCTCTTATCAAATCCCTTCCGGTTCTTTTATCCAGTCATGTCGTCGCCGTATCGATGTCTGTAACCCTATTATGCGCGCATTATACGCTCGTAAGCCAACCGAACACCTGCTCGCGCATGCGGCGCTCGGCCACCGCTGAGAACCGATGCCCCTCGTCTACGTATTTCGTGAAATACACGTCCGTGTTCAGTGCCATCGCTGCTTCGAAACTGTCGGAGATCGGAACTGACGTGTCCTTCGCTCCGTGAAACAACGCGACTGGGACATCGAGTTTCTCTCCCACCGTGTCGAATTCGTACGTCTCGAAATCTTCGAAGAACCGCTCATCGATCGCGTGGGATGCATCATACCGAATGTGGCCCGCCGTGTTCACGGTGTCTCGATACGAGTCGAACGCTCGATTATACGTCACCGGTGAGCGGGCGATGAGCGCATCGAGACGCGATGCATCGCTCGCCATGTGGAATGCGGTCTTGGCGCCGAAACTCGAGCCGAACAGCACGTACGAAGGCGGTGCGAAATGCTCGATCACTGCACGGAGATCGTCTATCCGCGTCGTCAGCGTCGAGTCGATAAACGCACCATCCGATTCGCCGCTTCCCCTGAAATCGAACCGAACCGCGTTATATCCCTCCTCGACGGCACGCCGACAGCGCGATTCGTAGCTGCCCGATTTGTCGCTAAGAAAGCCGTGACAAAAGAATATCCACCGGTCGCTCTCGTGTGGATGATGGACCGCCGCGATAGTTTGGCCGTCGACCACGACGGCATGTTTCGTTGACATTGGATTGCTGTCGTCCGGGTCGTTGGTAGCTTTTATCGTCAAAAGTCCTCCATGATACCCCCGGTTTCACTCTGTCCCCGACACAATCCCTATACCCTGTGGCACTGATATCCATCAGTATGGGATACCATCACGTTGTACCCGACGAACTCGAGCAGTTCGACGACCGGCCGGTAGACGTTCGATCGATCAGTACGTCGGTCGGCCTCGATTATCAGGGTTCGCCGCTCGGACT
>SKKJ01000334.1 GCA_007121575.1 Natronomonas sp. | reverse complement strand
TCGGGCGGGAGTTCGCCGTAGATGATATCTTCTTCGACCAGGTCATAAACCGGGATTCGCGGCGTCAAAAGCGTGTTTTCGCCGACGATGCTTCCCTCGCCGACGACGAACCCGCTGGTGACGCGGCAGCCGGCGCCGAGTGAGACGTCGTCTTCGACGATGACGGGTGCGGCTTCGACCGGTTCGAGCACGCCGCCGATCAGCGTGTTCGCACCGAGTTTGACGTTAGTACCGATCTGTGCCGCAGAGCCGACCGTATCACAGGAATCGACGAGCGTGCCATCCCCGATGTGCGCCCCGATGTTGACGAACGCGGGACTCATCAGGATGGCATCGCCACCGATGTACGCGCCGCGTCTGATGACGGTTCCGTTCGGCGTGTTTCGGGTCCCACGGCCCGGAAGATCGTCCGTTTCACGAAGCGGGAGCACGTCGTGATACTCGACGCCACCGTGGGTATGGGTTTGAATCGCTCGAAGGCCGAAGTTCAGGAGGATCCCTTGCTTGACCCAGCCGTTGGCTTCCCATTGCCCGTCGCGTTTCTCTGCAGCGCGGATTTCGCCGGCTTCGAGCGCGTCGAGAAACGCATCGAGGATGGCGCGTTCATCTTCGCCGACCTCATCCGCGGTCAGTCCGTCGTCGTATCGTTGCTGTAGGTCTTCGATGTCGTCGCGGAGTACACTCATTGCGCGAACGGACGGAAACGATCGACTTGGCTCTGTTGGAATCGCTTCGATCGATATCGAGACGCGAACGTAACTGAGACACTTTTTATTCGTTCGATCCGAAACGGAGGATATGCAATGGCAAACCGACTGGGGGCTTCGAGCCCGCATGGGGTTTACGATGTTTTTACTCTTCGCCCTCTATCTGGTCTTTATCGGCATCCTGACGCTGTATTTCAACAATCTGCTGTTCGCAGCGGTCATGCTCGGGGCATTTTCAATCGTTCAGTTCTTTTTCAGTGACAAGCTCGCGCTCCGTTCGATGGGCGCGAAGACGGTCTCCGAGGAAGAATATCCCAAACTGCACGCACAGATATCGCGGCTCTGTCAGCAAGCAGACCTCCCGAAACCGACGGTCGCCGTCGCGAATAACCGGACCCCGAACGCCTTCGCGACGGGGCGCTCTCCGTCGAACGCGGCGGTCTGTGTGACGACCGGAATCCTCGATACCCTCAACGACGACGAACTGGAGGGGGTGTTAGCCCACGAACTCGCCCACATCAAAAACCGCGACGTAGCCGTGATGACGATCGCATCGTTTCTGTCGACGATCGCGTTCCTCATCGTCCGATGGGGCTGGCTCTTCGGTGGCCGCGGACGAAACCAAGCGCCGCTCATCGTCGCGATCGTCGTCTCGCTGCTCGTGTGGGTGATCTCGTTTCTGCTCATCCGCGCGCTCAGCCGATATCGGGAGTACTCCGCCGACCGCGGTGCCGCGATGATCACCGGCAATCCGTCGGCGCTCGCGACGGCGCTTATGAAGATCTCCGGGCGAATGGATCAGATACCCGAACGAGATCTGCGCGAGCAAGCGGAGATGAACGCGTTCTTCATCATCCCGATCACTCGAGGATTCATCGGCAAAATCGCATCGACGCATCCGCCAACCGAAAAGCGGATCGAGAAGCTTCGCGAACTCGAGCGAGAGATCGAACGGTAGGGGCCCTTTTACACAGCCGTCTCGTTGTTTCGGTCGCCGAGCAGATCGATGACTTCGACGAGAAGTGCGACGACGAGCGGGCCGGCGATAATGCCGATTACACCGACGGTCAACACGCCGCCGACGAAGCCGACGAAATAGAGGCTCGCGGGGAGCTTTGCCTGGTGTGACGCCATCCGAGGACGAATGAGGATATCGGGTAACAGCCCGATAAGCGCCGGGCCGAGGATGATGATCCCGAGCGCGCGTTGTGGGTTTCCGATGAGTAAATCATAGCCCGCAAGGCCAACGGCGAGCATCCCGGGACCGACGATTGGGAAGAATTGCAGAATCGAAGAGGCGACTGCGAGAACGAAGATATCGGGATAGCCGAGAACGTAAAACACGACGAGTGCGATCGGAAACGTGACGACAGCCGTTGCGGCTTGAATAACATAGAGTGCATACAGCGTTCCAGCGACGCGCTCGTGAAGTGCTCTGAGCACGTCGTGATACATCGGTGGCGTGATCTTGAACGCGGCCTGTCCCACTGCTCTCGGCCGTAGCAACAATCCATAGAGGATGAGCACGAACATCGCAAACTGTAACACGATGAAGATCGCCTCCGCAGCGACCGTGATCGCCACCGATCGTAACGCGGCGACCGTCGAGTCGACGACCGAACCGAGTTCGATCGTAAAAACGAATCCGAACAGTTCGACCGGCAGTTCCGCCGGCAGGTCGCTAAGTAATTCGACGATCGCACCACGGCGTTGAAACAGTGTAAGCGCGATCGGCGTCAGGAGGACGATGACAGCGAGAAACGCCGCCGTCGTCACGAGGGCGCTCGCGACTCGACGCGGAATGCCTTGAGTAACGAGACGCTGTCGAAGCGGATACAACACGTATGCAACGGTAACCGCGAAAAACACCGTTTTTACGACGTCCCAAAGAACGACGGCCGCGAGTACAGCCACTGCCACCAACAAGCCGGCGAGAACGTATCGGCGGTGACGAAGCGATGACATGGCTCCGGTTCACCCGGTGGGTTCAAAACCGTTTGTGCTTCGAGTACGTCGAGTCGCTTATATACAATCAACCGATCGGGACGCTTACGTATCACCCAGTATAACAACGCAGTAATGAAGCGACGTACGTTTATTGTCGGTGCTGGAGGCGCACTCACTGCACTCTCCGGATGCACGGCGGGAAGCATCATCGAGGACTCGACGATTACCCTCGCGACCTACGACTCGTTCGTCGATGGCGAAGATCCGGTCGGACCGTGGCTCAAAGAGGAATTCGAGGCCGAGTACGATGTCACACTTGAGTTCGAAACGCCCAGTGGAGGGATCAATCAGTATATACAACGTGCCCAACAGGACGCCGAGATCAACGTCGATCTCTTTGTGGGGCTCAACGTCGACGAGCTCATTCGGATCGATGAACAACTCGATGTCCCGCTCTTCGACGCACTCGACGGTGAACTCGAACGCTCGGACCGGATTCGCGATGAGCTTCGAATCGACCCCGAAGGACGGGCGGTGCCGTACGATACCGGGTACATCAGCCTCGTCTACGACGAGCGCTCGGTCGAACCGGAGACGTTCGATGACCTCACCGATCCCGCGACCGAGGATCAGCTCCTCACACAGAACGCACAACAGTCTGATCCGGGGCTCGCCTTCTTGTTGTGGACGATCCACGAGTTCGGCGAGTCGGGCTATCTCGACTACTGGGCAGACCTACAGGACAACGGCGTCAGAGTGTTGGGATCGTGGAACGACGCGTACAACGCCTATCTCGCCGAAGAGCGAGATATCGTGGTTTCGTACTCGACGGACCAGGTGTTCAACGGCGACGTCCCGCGCCACCAGATCGGCTTTTTGAACGATCAGGGCTACGCCCAACCGGAAGGGATGGCCCGCTTTAGCGATGCGCCCGAACCGGAAGCGGCTCGCGACCTCATGGAGTTCATGCTCCGGCCGGACATCCAAGGTGGCATCGCCGAGCGGAACGTCCAGTTCCCGGCCGTCGATGACGCCGAACTCGATGAGGAGTTCGACTCGTTAGCCCACGTGCCGCCGGAGCCGGTCACGTTCGGATACGACGACCTCCTCGGTAACCTCGAGGGATGGGTTGAAGACTGGGCTCGACAAATCCGGAGCTAGATGGATATCCGGTATCGGCGAACCGAGACACCGCTTTTGCTCGCCGGTTTCGTGACGGCAGTGCTGCTCGTCGTCATGCTGTATTATCCGGTTGCGAGCGTGCTCGCCGCCGCCGTCTTCGTCGACGGCTCGCCGAGTCTCGATCCGATCCGAACGATCGTCACCGACCCGTTCTACTGGGACCTGTTCGGCTTCACCGCGTATCAGGCCGCCCTCTCGACACTGTTGAGTCTCGCGTTGGGACTGCCGGGCGCGTACATCTTGGCCCGGTATGAGTTCCCCGGTCGACGGACGATCCGCTCGCTGACGCTCGTTCCGTTCGTTTTGCCCTCGATCATGGTCGCCGTCGGTTTCGCCGCGATGTTCGGCACGAACGGCCCGCCGAACCGCGCCCTCGCAGCGTTCGGCCTCCCGACCGTCGAGTTGATGTTCACGCTCCAGATCATCGTTCTCGCGCACGCGTTTTACAACGCTCCGCTCGTCGTCCGAGTCGTCGCTGCCGCGTGGGAAAACGTCGACACCCGAACAGTCGAAACGGCGCGTTCGCTCGGTGCGTCCCCACGGCGTGCATTCGTTGATGTCGTCATCCCACAGTTACTGCCGGCGGTATTGACGAGCGCGCTGTTGGTGTTTATTTTCACGTTCATGTCGTTTCCGATCGTCCTGGCGCTGGGCGGGTTACAACTCGCGACGGTCGAGGTGTGGCTCTACGACCGTATCAGAACACTTCGACTCGGTGAGGCGGCCGCCCTCGCCGTTTTAGAAGCGGCGATCACACTCGGGTTGACGTATCTGTACCTTCGGTATGAGACCGCCCAAGCCGCGACGCGGGGACTCACGCTGCGCGCTCGCAAGCGGCTCTTTTTGACGCTCAATCTCGAGCGGCTCGCGATCGCTGCCTATGCCGTCGTGATCGCGTTCGTCTTCGTCGGACCGATCGTTTCGATGCTCATCGCGAGCGTGACGAGTGGAGGTAGCTTCACGCTCCGATACTACGAGCTCCTGTTTGCCCGCCGGGATGCGATCGTCGGAACGCGCCCGGACCTCGCGATCCGAAACTCACTCGTCTTCGCGGTCGGAACGCTCGCTCTCGCGGTTCCGATGGGTGTCGTGATTTCGTTGATGACGGCCCGAGACACCCTCTCTGCCCGCGTCGTCGGCACGCTCGCGATGGTTCCGTTCGCGGTTTCGGGTATCATCGTTGGACTCGGTTTGCTTCAGACAGTCGTCTTCGGTGTCACCGTCGTTGGATACCGAGTGCAGGTCACGGGAGCGACCGCGATCGTCGCCGCACACGCGGTTGGTGCGTATCCGTTCGTCGTTCGAACGGTCTCGCCGGCGCTTTCGGCGATGGACGCTCATCTCGTCGAATCGGCCCGCTCGCTTGGTGCATCGAGAGTGCGCGCGCTCATCGATATCGAGCTTCCGATCATCATGCCGGCGGTCGCCGCGGGTGGCGCGTTCGCCTTCGCGATCAGCATCGGCGAGTTCAGTTCGACCGTCGTGCTCGTCGAAGGCGGCGATGCGTATACGATGCCAGTCGCCGTCGAACGGTATCTCGCCGACCGGACGCTCGGTCCGGCGACCGCGATGGGGTCAGTCCTTTTACTCGTGACGAGCGTGAGCTTCGTTGTGATCGAGCGAATCGGCGCGTACGGAGGGATCGAATGATCGCGAGCGAACGGGGAGAGATCCGATGGTGAAGGTCGAACTCGACGGTATTTCGAAGCGATACGGTGCGACGACGGCGCTCGAAAGCGTGAGCATGACCGTCGAAGACGGCGAATTTTTCACGCTCGTTGGACCGTCCGGGTGCGGAAAAACGACCACCCTGCGGCTGCTCGCCGGGTTCGAATCACCGACCGAAGGGACGGTCCGCTTCGACGGCGAATCGGTCGCGAACCTCGCTCCGGAGGACCGAGAGATCGGGCTCGTGTTTCAGAGTTATGCCCTGTTCCCGCACATGAACGTCGCCGAAAACGTAGCCTACGGCCTCAAGTTCACGGATCCACCGGACGACGCTTCCGCCGACGAACGCGTCACGGAGCTTTTGGAGTTGGTCGGGCTCGGTGGCTTCAAGACGCGCGATCCGATGGAGCTTTCGGGCGGACAGAAGCAGCGTGTGGCGCTCGCTCGCGCGCTCGCTCCCGGTCCCGAACTGCTCTTGCTCGATGAACCGATGAGCGCGCTCGACGCTCGGCTGAGAGAACGGCTTCGAAGAGAGATCAAATCGATTCAGTCCGAACTCGACGTGACGACGGTATACGTCACCCACGATCAAGCGGAGGCGCTCGCCGTTTCCGACCGGTTAGCTGTGTTATCGAACGGAACACTCGAACAGGTCGGCGAACCGCAAACGCTGTACCGACGGCCACAGAGTCGGTTCGTGGCGAACTTC
>SKKJ01000062.1 GCA_007121575.1 Natronomonas sp. | reverse complement strand
TGGGTCGGTCTCCTCAGTCATCTGTCTCCTCCATGTTTCGGTACGCTTCGCCGTCGCCTCCGACTTCGGCCGCGGCGAGTTGATCCGCGATCTGTCCACCATCGGGCCCGGTCACATCCGACGAGGATCGCGAACCGGCCGGCCGCGTTCGCTCACCGCCGTCTGCCTCCGTCTCGGTCCCGAACGCTGCCGTCGCTGGCGCTTCGCCCGTGCCGGGTTTTTCGGCGTAAGCGACGGTGTAGTAATCACGCTCTTCGAGTTCCGTCGGATCGTCGGTGACGATCGTCTCGTATCCGTCCATGAACAGCCGGCGGCCGTAGATCACGTCGTAGCCCGCTTCGATCAGCTTCTCGTGGGTCTTCGACACGTCGGTTATTTTAAAGAGAACGAGCCGATCAGGACCGACGGGTGCCGCACCGCGTGCGGCCTCCCGGAGAACGAGTTCGGACCCCGCTGTGATCTCGACACCGAAGGCGGTCGCGAACGCCGTCACCGTCGAGACGCCGGGGATCGTCTCCACCTCGACCTCGGGATGAAAACGGTCCAACGTCCGGCGCAAGTGGCCGAACGTCGAGTAGACGTTGGGATCACCCAGCGTGACGAACGCCGCCGTCCCTTCGCGTGCGGTCGGTGCGACTTCGCTCGCGGCCTCTTTCCAGGCGCGTCGGAGTTCGTCCTCATCACGCGTCATCGGGAAGTCGAGATCGCCCAGTTGGGACTCGGAGACGTACTCGCGTGCGACGCTTCGAGAGAGGCGGCCGGGCGTGTAGATCACGTCGGCAGCTTCGAGCGTCCTCCGTCCCTTGACGGTGATGAGTTCTGAATCGCCCGGGCCGAGTCCGACGCCGTATAGCGTCACGTTGTCCCTCCCGAGATGATATACACCGGATTATCCGCGTTGAAACTCGTCGCGCCCGCCAGTTCGTAGCCCGTCGAGACCTGCACTTGGACGATCTCTCCGAACAGGTCTCGCTCGCGAAACGCTCGGACAGCGTCGCCCGCGATTTCGAGCCGTGAGACGTTCATGACGATCCGGTCGACGCCGACTTGTGCGGCCCGATCGAGCACCGCAGCGTAGTTTCGTGAACCGCCTAGAAACAGCGCGTCGGTATCTTTGGGAACGCCGGTTGGGGCCTCCGCCTCGATCAACTCGACGTCGGTGATCCCGTTGGCGACGAGGTTTCTCCTCGTTGTTTCGAGTCGCTCCGGCTTGCGTTCGATCGCCGTCACGCGCCCTGCCCGACGGGCGGCCTCAATCGTCACCGCCCCCGTACATGAGCCGACCTCGACGAAGTGATCTTCCTCGTTTAACTCAAGTTTCCCGAGCGTGATCGATCGGACTTCCGGCTTCGTCGGCCCCGCCTTCGCGTTGTGTGGAAGCGCTATGGGTGCCATGGAGATACATCCAGAGCGCCCCCTAAAACAATTTTGGTTGTTTTAACACAACTTTAATTTATGGCGGGTCGATTGAATGTGTTTTTTCTTCGCGTATTCGATCATCCCGTGCCAACGAAATGACCACTTTTGCACGCCGATAAGTGATTTCGACCAGATAGAGCCGTCTTCAGGTCCACATAGCGATGCTCTGATCGCATTCTGCGTTGTGAACCCCACGACCTATTACCCCCGCACCGCCAGCTATCGGTATCGATGGAAACGTCGCATCGAGTCCTGACTGAAGACGCTCGTTCGCTGTCGCAGCTAGACGACGATTCGGTTGAACTGGTCGTCACCTCACCGCCGTATCCGATGGTTGAAATGTGGGACGAGCTCTTTTCGGAGCTCTGCCCGGATATCGAGTCCGCACTCGACGGCGGCGACGGGCGAGCCGCATTTGCCCGCATGCACAAAGAACTCCAGAAGGTCTGGGAAGAGGTCGCCCGAGTGCTCGTCGACGGTGGAATCGCCTGCGTCAATATCGGCGATGCCACGCGGAAGGTGGGCGGAAGCTTTCGCGTGTTCCAGAACCACTCACGAGTCATCGACGCCTTCGAAGCGCTCGGCTTCGAGCCACTCCCGGAGATTCTGTGGCGCAAACCCGTCAACTCCGGAACAAAGTTCATGGGCTCGGGGATGCTCCCGCCGAACGCCTACGTGACCCTCGAACACGAGTACATCCTCGTGTTCCGAAACGGCACGCAGCGTCGGGACTTCGAACCCCGTTCGGAACGCCGATACGACGCAGCGTACTTTTGGGAGGAGAGAAACCAGTGGTTCTCCGACGTTTGGATGGACGTCAAAGGTGAGCTCCAATCGCTGGAACACGGAGCGCTCCGGGACCGATCTGCGGCGTATCCGTTCGAGATCCCGTACCGGCTGATCAATATGTACTCTGTCTACGGCGATACCGTCCTCGATCCGTTTTGGGGCACCGGGACGACGTCGATCGCGGCGATGGTCGCCGGTCGGAATTCGATCGGATACGAATTGAACGCGGACTTTCTCTCGGTGTTCGAAGACCGACTCGAGACGATCCCCGACTATTCTCGAAACGTTATCACACAGCGACTGGCCGCCCACGAACGATTCGTCGAGGATCGAATCGCCGACGAAGACGATCTCACCTATCGCTCCGATACGTACGGATTTCCGGTCATGACGAAGCAAGAACGGTCGATCCGGTTCTATGCGGCGGCGTCCGTCCGAGCGGAGGATGATCGCACTTCCGCCGCGAACTACGCCGTTTCACACGAACCGATCGAAGAGCCCGACCTCCGGCTCGATGGGCTCTAACCGTTCACACCACAGAGGGTCGCGCGGAGAAATATCGCGGCTTTAACGGTCGGATATCAAGCAGGTGTCCAGCCGACGAACTCGCCGCCGTCGACCGGAACCGACAGCGCGTCGAGAATGTATGCGGTCATGAGATAATGGCCGGACAGCATCGTCAACCCGACGACGGTCTCGGTGTCTGTCGCTTCGACGGCAGCTTCGAATATCGGGTCGATCACAGATCGCGTCGCGACGGCGCCGGCGTATCGCATGATCGCCTGTTCCCGATACGGAAACGGTTCGTCGTCACCGCGGGCGATCGATTCGATCTCTTCGATCGAGATTCCCGCCTTTTGCCCCAGCTCGACGTGCTGATGCCACTCGTAGGGAGCGCGCACCGCTCGTGCGATCGTCAAAATCGCGAGCTCTCGCTCTCGGCTCGAGAGGTCACCGGCGTACCAAAGGGAGGTCCCGTACCGCATGTACGCCTGCATCGCCCGCGGCGCATGTCCAAGCGAGCGAAAGAGATTCAGTTCGCCGAGAACGTCCTCATCGACCAGATACTGATACTCTTCGGGAAGTTCCTCCTGTGTCACCAGCGGAACGCGTGCGTCGTCGCGGTACATACCGAGTTTCCATCGAACCGATACATAACTCTATGGCCGTCTTTGCATATCGGCGACGACCGCTCGGGTGGTATGGGGCGATCGGTGCAGGACACCGGCTCTCTTTCAGATCGTGCGAACAGAAATTCGGACGACTCCGCTCGGAATCGTGTCGTGAGCCTCCCGAACGTTGTGGTCGGGTCGTTGCTGTCGTACCGCGAACAACTTGTCGGGTATACTGACATTTTGATTCCCTAATAAGGTTTATATCGATCTATTTGATACTTCATATCATGGCACAATCGGAGGACATGGCTCGGTTTTTGGAGGCCGCTGCTCGCCCGTTGCAGAGCAGCCAAGTCGTCGACGCCGACGTTCATATCACGTACAACAGCGAGGTTCGCCGCCAGGTCGCGACGTATATGGAGAAGCCCTATCGAGATTACGTCAACCCCGACACGTCGAAGGACGCGTATCCGTCGCATGGCTGGCCGAAATCGCTCGGTGGGACCCGATCGTTTCAGATCACCGATGTCACGTCTCCCGAAGACGTCATCGAACCGCTCTTCGACGGATTCGGCGTCGACAGCGCAATTCTCAATCTCCTCTCTCCCGGTGACGCCGTGATAAAAACCGAGCGCGGACTCCAAGAAACGCGAGCGATCAACGACTGGATGCTCGATACGATGTTGGACGCACACGACGATCTCTACGGGCTCATTATCCTCGCCGGCCGGGACCCGGACCACGCGGCCGAAGAAATCGACCGGTTGGCCGATGAGGACTCGTTCGTCGGCGCGTTTTTCACGCTCGGCCAGGAGTTCATGCCGCCGGCCGGCGATCCGAAGCTCGACGTCGTTTATCAGGCGCTCGAACGACACGATCTCCCAGCCGTCTATCACATCACTGGACTGCACCGGAAAGCACCGGTGCTACGCGAACTGGAAAAGGTCAGCGCGTGGCACGCGACTGGCCCCGCGTGGGCTGCCCAACTCGCACTCACGAGCCTCGTCTTGCAGGGCGTCCCGGAGAAGTTCCCCGATCTCGAGTTCGTCTTACTCGAGGGTGGAATCGGCTGGGTTCCTGGCTGGCTCGGTCGTCTCAATCGCGAGTACTCACAGTGGCGAAGCGAACTGCCGCTGTTGGAGAAATCGCCCGAACAGTACATCCGCGAGTCGATGTATTTCGGTACCCAGCCGCTCCCCGAGTTCGAAGACCCCGAACACATGCGCAACACGATCGAGATGATCGGGGCCGATTCGTTGATGTTCGCGACCGATCACCCACATTACGATTTCGATCACCCGCGGGCGATGGACAAGTTCCTCCAGCACTTCGAGGACGACGAACGCGAACGCGTCCTGGCCGGAAACGCGCGGGACGTGTTCGACCTCGGGTGATCGCTCGTGAGTGAACACGTCGTCGCGGACGCCGGAGAGATCTCGACGCCGGGCGATCGCCTCATGGTGACGATCGGGAGCCGACAGATCGGGATCTTCAACGTCAACGGCGAGTACTACGCCTATCCGAACTGGTGTCCGCATCAGGACGGCCCGTTGTGTGCCGGTCCCGTCGATGGGACGACTGACGCGGTATACGACCGTGAAACGCTCACCGAGACCGAGACATGGGTCAAAGATGGTGAGATACTCCGCTGTCCGTGGCACAGTTGGGAGTTCGATATGGTCGAAAACGAGTTCCTCCACGACTCGGATATCACTCTCCCGTCGTTTCCGGTTCGAATCGAGGACGATGACGTTATTCTGATTTTGTAGCGTGGGTTTCCTTACCAACGATCCAATTTTCTCGTCTTATCGTTTCAGTCCGCCACATCGCTCCAAACAATCAACATTATACCCGATTGGTTACTTTTCGTCCGTGTACAAACTCCCGAATTACCGCTCAAACTCGGTTTCGAGTGAAGCCGCTTTCCTTTCAAGCTATGACCGATCATCGAGAAAAACAGCAACTCTGGGATAGAGACGAGCAGTTTCGATGGCTCGTCGAGGAGGTCGAAGACTATGCGATCTTTATGCTGGACACGAAGGGCTATATCCGGACGTGGAACGAGGGCGCACGGAACATCAAAGGCTATGATGAGGACGAGATCGTCGGGGAACACTTCTCGACGTTTTATCCGGAAGACGCCCGCGAAGAAGGGCTCCCAAACCGACTGCTAGCGGAAGCGAGAGAACAGCGCCGAACTGAGCACGAGGGGTGGCGCGTTCGGAAGGACGGGTCACTGTTTTGGGCCTCGGTGACGATCACGTCGGTCCACGACGATGACGGTGAACTGCTGGGGTTTGCCAAAGTGACCCGTGACCTGACCGAGCGCGTCCGACACGAACAGCGCCTCGAACAGTTCGCTCAGGCCGTCTCACACGATCTCCGCCAACCCCTGCGGACGATGACGAGTTATCTGGAGTTGCTCGAACGACGGGCGGGCGATGAGCTTGATCCGGAGGTGCGTGAAATCCTTGAGGATGCGATCGATGGAGCGAAGCGGTCGCAGGCGATGGTCGATGGCCTTCTTGGGTACGTACGTTCCGAGATGGGAGACACGACCCTGGATGCTGTCGATTCCGAATCGGTTGTCGAGGATGCCATTCGCGATCTGGACGCCTTGGTTCGTGATCGAAACGCCGAGATCACGGTCGGTTCACTCCCGGTCGTTCGAGCCGACCGAGAGCAACTTCACGTCGTCTTTTTGAATCTGCTGGAAAACGCGATAAAATATACGACCGATGGAACCCCCGAGGTTCACGTGAATGCGGAACGATCCGACGGCGAATGGCGGTTCTCGGTGACGGACAACGGCATCGGGATCCCCTCGACGAAGACCGATGAAATCTTCGGCCTTTTCGAGCGCGGTCACCGTGAACGAGACTCGGAAGGGGTTGGGTTGGGGTTGGCGCT